>CANBVR010000013.1 GCA_947372965.1 Actinomycetota bacterium | reverse complement strand
GCACAGGGCTATTTTCTGCCAAAGCGTGAAATCTAAGTTCAAATCGCTTGGTAAATGCTTCCGACTACTAGCGTTCTCTCCGTGATTGATGAGGTCGAACCATGGTTCTGGATGGATGGTCTTTTGGCGACCGATCTTGTTGAGATAACTGATGACGCTGCGAAATTATCTGATGGTGGTTTCTGGGCGGTCTCGACGACATTTGAAGGAAAGAAGACCTTTGCAAAGTTTGCAACCATTTCTCATAGCGTTGCCTTTCCATCAAAAGATAGATGGTTGGGAATTTCAGGAACTTGGCACAGTTCATTAAACGAGAGTCAGTATTGCAAATATGTTGAATCCATACGCCAAGAAATTGAAAAAGGTGAGGTCTATCAGGTCAACGCCTGTCGAATATTGACATCCGAATTTGAAGGCAAATCTCTGGCCCCATTATTTGCCAAGTTATTAGTTGCAAATCCGGCGCCACAGTCATCATATTTGAAACTTCCAGAGATTGAGATCGCGTCAGCATCTCCAGAACTTTTCCTGGAACGCAAAGGCGAGTTAATTAAGACCAGCCCCATAAAGGGAACTAGACGAGTAACTAACTCTGATGAGGTTTTCGGCGCCAAGGACGAGAGTGAAAACATCATGATTGTTGATTTGATGCGAAATGATTTTGGAAGAATCTGTGAAAGTGTCGAAGCTGGAGCTTTGCTTCGCAGAGAGATTCATCCAGGTTTAGAGCATTTGGTATCGGATATATTTGGAAAATTACGTCCTGGAGTTTCTTGGGTTGAAATTTTTGAGAGCCTTCTCCCTGCCGGTTCTATAAGTGGAACGCCAAAATCCTCAGCACTTAAAGTCATTAAAAGCCAAGAACCACATCTTCGTGGACCTTATTGCGGTGCTCTGGGATGGATTCACGGAGATGAAGCGAGATTAAGTGTGGCGATTCGAATATTCTGGCGCGAAAATAACTTAATCAAATTTGGAACCGGGGCTGGAATCACTTGGGGCAGCGAAGCAAAGAGTGAATGGAAGGAGACTGAACTCAAGGCGAATAAGTTAATTAGCATAGCCGGTGGAATGCGCGAGGATGAATGGCCATACGGCTCGGGCATCTTTGAAACTTTACGGGTTGAAGATGGGGAAGTTTTGCTTCTGTCTGAACACCTCGATCGAGCGCGAAGGAGCGGCAAAGATCTCGGTATTGAAATTCCCAGTGATCAGGAGATTAAATCAAAAATTGGTTCTCTTGCTCGAGTTCGTTTGGGTCGTTTACGAATGCATTTCGGAGAGAATTTTAGTGCCTCATTAATTCCTTACGTTGATCCACGTTCACCTGCGAAGGTCGTGACAATGCGGATTGATCGTGACGTGCTTGCTTCCCAGCACAAGAGATATCCGTACACGGAAAACTTAGAGATTTTGAGCAACGCACGGTCTCGGGGTTTCGATGAAGCGCTAATCGTGAACTCACACAACGAACTTACTGAGGGTGCGGTCTCGAACTATGTTTTTAGAATTGATGATCTTTGGATCACGCCGCCAATATCTGCTGGTCTATTACCGGGAATAATTAGGCAGAAGATGATTGAAGCTGGGCTAGCAATTGAAGGCGCTATCTCTCTCGATGATTTACGAATGGTTACCCATGCCTTCGCACTTTCAAGTTTACGTTTGGCACATCCGGTCGAGAGTATTGACGGGCGAGTTCTTGCAATGGATGAATTGTCGAAGGTCTGGGCGGTCAAATTGCGCCAATTCTTAGCGCTGAATTCGGTAGGCTAGAGGTATGTCACAGATCAAAGTCACCGTTGATGGCGTTTCATCGACGATCGAATCTGATCAGCGCCCAACCCAGATCTTTGCCGAGAAGAGCGAAGTTGTTGTTTGTAAGGTAAACGGTGAGCTTCGCGATCTATGGACCGAGCTTAAAGATGGTGATCTCGTTGAGTCGGTAAGTATTGATTCTCCTGAAGGCTTGGCAGTTCTTCGCCACTCTAGCGCTCACGTTTTAGCCCAAGCTGTGCAAGAAGTATTTCCGCAGACCAAGCTAGGAATCGGACCACCAGTTACCGATGGCTTCTATTATGACTTTGATCCAGAAAAGCCATTCACTCCAGATGATCTGATCAAACTTGAATCTGCAATGCGCAAGATCATCAAAGCAGGACAGCGCTTTCGCCGCCGCGTTGTAACTGAAGCGGATGCTCTGCTCGAATTGAAATCCGAGCCATATAAGTGCGAATTGATTGGACTCAAGAGCGGTTCAAGTGATGATGGTTCAAACGTTGAAGTTGGTGGCGCTGAATTAACTATTTACGACAACTTGGGTAGAGATCGGCAACCGGCATGGAGCGACCTTTGTCGCGGACCGCATCTTCCTTCAACCAAACATATTCCTGCATTTAAATTGATGCGCACCGCTGCGGCTTATTGGCGCGGCTCTGAAAAGAACCCGATGCTGCAACGCATCTACGGTACAGCTTGGCCTTCACAAGAACGTCTAGATGACTACTTGAATTTATTGGCCGAAGCCGAAAAGCGCGATCACAGGCGACTAGGTCAAGAGTTGGATTTATTTTCATTCCCAGAAGAAGTTGGTTCTGGTTTGGCAGTCTTTCATCCAAAGGGCGGAATCATTCGTCGTGCGATGGAGGATTACTCACGTATTCGACACGAAGCAGAGAACTATCAATTCGTTTATTCACCGCACTTAACTAAAGCTGCGCTCTTTGAAACTTCCGGACACCTTGATTGGTATTCAGAAGGTATGTACCCGCCAATGGTCATGGATGAAGAGTTTCATGCCGACGGAACTGTAAAGCGCGCGGGTCAAAAGTATTACATGAAGCCTATGAATTGCCCGTTTCACAATTTGATCTACAAGTCATCATCGCGTTCCTATCGTGAGCTTCCACTTCGTCTCTTCGAATTCGGTACGGTTTATCGCTATGAGAAGTCAGGTGTAATTCACGGATTAACCAGAGCTCGCGGTTTCACCCAAGATGATGCTCACATTTATTGCACAAAAGATCAGATGCTTGGTGAATTGGATAGTTTGTTGACCTTCGTTCTCAATTTGCTTCGTGACTACGGACTTGAAGATTTCTATTTAGAACTTTCAACTCGCAATCCAGCCAAATCGGTCGGCGAAGATAAGGACTGGGAGGAAGCAACAGAGGCGCTTCGAGTTGCAGCTACCAAACAGAATTTAGAATTGGTTCTTGACCCAGAAGGCGCTGCTTTTTATGGTCCGAAGATCTCCGTCCAGGCCAAAGACGCGATTGGTCGAACCTGGCAGATGTCTACAATTCAAGTTGATTTCCAATTACCGCAAAGATTTGATCTCGAATATGTCGCATCGGATGGTTCACGACAAAGGCCAGTAATGATCCACCGAGCTCTCTTTGGATCGATTGAACGTTTCTTTGGTGTTCTGACTGAACACTATGCGGGAGCATTTCCTCCATGGCTAGCACCAGTTCAAGTTCGCGCAATTCCTGTTGCTGATGGTTTCATTCCGTATTTAAATGAAGTTGTAACCAAGATGCGCCAAGCAGGAATCAGAGTGGATATTGATTCTTCTGATGATCGTATGCAGAAGAAGGTCCGAAACGCGCAGATAGAGAAGATCCCATTCATGATGATCGCCGGCGAAGAGGATCAAAATTCTGGAGCAGTTTCCTTTAGATTTCGAGATGGCGAGCAACAAAATGGAGTTGCAATTGATGACGCCATTGCACTTGTTTTAAAATCCATCAAGAATCGCGAACAAGTCTAATTATGGACCAGGCGATAACTGGCGGAGCCGGCATGCCTGATGAGTGGCAACGTTTATGGGCCCCACATCGAATGAGCTATTTGTCAGGGGAGAATCGACCACTTCCAGGAAACGATATTGAATGTCCATTTTGTCGAGTCATCACTCTTTCCGACGAAGAAGGTTTGATCGTCTATCGGGGCAAAGAAGCTTATGTAGTTATGAATTTATATCCGTATAACGCCGGACATTTACTAATTTGCGCAAACCGTCATGTCTCCGATCTAACAGAGTTAACGGAATCTGAAAGAAACGAAATATTTTCGCTAACTGCACATGCGATGACAACCCTTCGCAAAGTTTCAAAGGCTGGTGGCTTCAATCTTGGTATGAATCAAGGTGAAGTTTCCGGCGCAGGGGTTGCTGGGCATATTCATCAACATGTGATCCCACGTTGGTTTGGCGATGCGAACTTCATGCCACTTATTGGCAAGACCAAGGTCATGCCTCAACTTTTGATGGAGACCCGCGCGGCCCTAGCCGCGGCTTGGTAATTTACTTAAATAATCCAGAATCTCGAATTTTCCTAGGCCGATCTCTGGGACCACGGGGATAGCTGGGAATGTTAAGGCCGTTGTAAATGAATCTGGACCGAATTCTTCGATGGCTTCCAAATATTCTTTTCTAAATTCAAAAACCAAAACCTTGTGCTCTGGATCAGATTCCTTTTCAACTCGTGATCCATTTGAATAATCAATCAACTTCAGTGAATCCAATTCAATCAATGCAGTCGGCGAACCATCTTCTGCGTGAAGAACCAAAAAGGGTGTAATGACTGGATCCAAAAGCCTTCCTGCAATGGCACTCATGTCATCAAAATCAATTTCACTGCTCGCGATATTTGTGATGGCAACTAAAGAGGGTATGTAAAGCTCACGGGCTCTACTCCACATCTCCTGGTCTTCTGGAGCGACTCCATTATTAGAGTCAACAATGAAGATCGCACAATCACTCTCTTCCATGACGCTCGGGGAGATCCCCAGAAATTTACCGAGGGGCTCGGCCCCAATGCCCACAATTGATACCCGCAAATTGGGCGTAATTGATGGGAAGATTAGGTCGCTCACAATCACCAAGCCTACGATGGGAACGATGCTACAAGGTTCATTACGCGCCCCGGTCACTCGACTGATTACCCCACTCTGCCGTGGTCTGATCCGTCTTGGCATAACTGCCAATGTCGTAACAATCACTGGTTCATTTCTTACAGTTCTTGCAGCACTAGTTTTCTTTCCATCAGGGCAATTTCTCTCTGGAACTGCGCTGATAATTTTTTTCGTACTCTTTGATTTACTTGACGGAACCCTAGCCAGGCTTTCGCCAAATGGGGGAACTGCCTTCGGCGCTCTGTTGGATTCAACACTTGATCGAGTTACTGATAGCGCAGTGCTCGGAACAATACTTATCTACCTAATTCGACGTAACGATGGGCTAATTCCCGTGATGTTGATAGCGATCGTCGCCAGCTTCTTGGTTTCTTATGTAAAGGCGCGAGCAGAGGCAGTCGGAATTGTTTGCAATGGAGGATTAGCCGAGCGCACTGAGCGACTTGCCATTATCTTGCTGGCAACAACTCTTACCGCGTTTGGTTTTTCCTCTGCCCTTGCTATTGGTATTTGGCTTCTTGCTCTTGCAAGTTCATTTACGGTGTTGCAACGGTTGGCAATTGTCTATCGAGCGGCAAATTAATGCAGACGATCATTTATTGGGGTTATAGCTTGGCCTGGCAAATACTTCGGTTGTTGCCAGAAAAAGTTGCCTATGGACTTGGCGATAGATTTGCCGATTTTCTGTATAAAAAAAATGGAAAGCAAATTCAACGTTTGAGATCAAACTATGGTCGAATTAAACCGGAATTAAATCTTTCCGAGCTAGAAGAGCTAACAAAGATGGGGATGCGTTCTTATCTTAGATATTGGTGCGACACTTTTCGGTTCCCATTTTGGAGTAGAGAGCGAATCATCTCGACAACGGTTGTTGAAAACGAACATTTTCTACGTGACCCAGTCAGAGATGGACGAGGTGTAATTGTTGCCTTGCCGCACGCCGGTAATTGGGACCATGCGGGTGCATACTTCTGCGCGACCGGAATTCCACTTACGACAGTGGCAGAACATCTAAGGCCGGAGAAACTATTCAACAAATTTTTAGCCTACCGAGAAGCAATTGGTATGGAAGTTTTAGATTTGAATTCTCGAGCAGTGGCAGTACTTGCCCAACGCCTTCGGCAAGGAAAATTGGTTGCTTTGGTTGCGGATAGAGACCTGACCAAGTCTGGTGTTCAAGTTGAATTTGCGGGTTTTCCCGCAAAAGTACCAGCAGGCCCGGCCTTACTTTCGATTCAAACTGGCGCCCCACTTATCACCGCCTTTGTAAAATATGAACTTGCTGGGATCAGAATTATTTTTGAGGGAGAGGTTGAAGTACCTACAACTGGATCGACAGGTGAAAAGACTTCAGCGATGTCTCAAGTTGTTGCAGATCGTTTTGCCAAGCAGATCGCGAAATCACCATCCGACTGGCATATGCTCCAAAGAATTTGGATTGATGGCGATTATGTTGAGCGTGATTTAACATGAGAAAATTAAAGGTTGGCATTGTTTGTCCATATGGGTGGGATACGCCAGGTGGAGTTGGCATCCATATCAAAGAACTTGCTGAATGGTTGATAAGTCATGGCCACGAAGTTTCAGTGCTAGCTCCAGTAAGTGATGAATCACTTGTCACTGAGCCGTGGTTGGTTTCAGCGGGACGACCAGTAGCCATTCCATTTAACGGCGCTGTAGCTAGAGTAATTTTCGGTCCACTTGCCTCCTCTCGGGTCAAGCAGTGGATTGCCGCTAATGATTTTGATGTTTTGCATTTGCATGAGCCAGCGATTCCATCTTTGTCGGTACTCGCAGGATGGGCGGCCGAGGGTTCAATAGTTGCGACCTTTCATGCCGCAACAAATAAGCAAAAAACGCTTAATGCCATTGGAACAATTTTGGATCCACTTGTAGAACGAATTTCGGCCAAAATTGCAGTCAGTGAGACTGCTCGTGAAACGCTTAAAGATCGCTTCCATACCGAGGCGGTTGTTATCCCGAATGGGATTTATTCCGGAAAGTTCGACGGTATTGAATCCAATTCAGAGTGGTCTGGGCCAAATACAATTGGCTTTCTCGGGCGCTTTGAAGAATCTCGAAAAGGTTTAGATGTATTCCTAGGAGCAATTCCTAAAATTGTAAAAGCTTTTCCAGATGCAAAATTCTTGGTCGCTGGGCCAGGTGATATCGAGTCGGTATCGAAAAAGATTCCACTAGATGTGAGAAAGCATCTTACATTTCTCGGAAGACTCACAGAGGAAGAGAAGGTGGCATTTTTCAAATCAATCTCTATGTATGTGGCGCCAAATACCGGGGGAGAGTCATTTGGAATTATTCTCGCCGAGGCGATGACATGTGGAACGTCTTTGGTTGCGAGTGATCTTCCTGCGTTCAAGGCTCTACTATCGCAAGGTGCAGCTGGAGCGCTATTCAAATCTGAAGATAGTTCAGAACTCGCCAAAGTAGTAATTGATCTGCTTGGAAATGACGAGAAGCGCTTGGCGCTTGCTATTGCTGGTCGCGAGAAAGCAAAATCCTTCGATTGGGAAGTGGTTGGTGATCAGATTCTTTCAGTATATGAAATGGCGCTAGTCGGTAACGATGGAGTTAAACTAGCATCCGAAGGTAGACGTTGGAATAGGAAGCGGGCGAATGATTAAATCAATTCTCTTAGTTGTATTCCTAGCTCTGGTGGCTACTTGGTATCTCTCTTTTCTAGCATCGCGCCTTGATCGATTACACCACCGTGTAGAAACTTCTTGGGAACATTTGGATGCACTTCTACAAAGACGCGCAGCGATCGCCCTCGAAATTTCGCATTCAAACGATTTAGACCCTGCTACTAGTTTGTTACTTACGGCTTCTGCCTACCAAGCGCGCGAAGCAAATATCGTCGAGCGAAGTGAGGCAGAAAGCTCACTTTCTCAATCACTTAAACTTTTAAGAATAGAGGAGAACGAGAACCCAACGGGGCTCGATCCGCAATTACTTGAAGAATTAACTCGTATTACTGAAAAGATTTCTGTTGGCATCACAATTCATACGGAAGCTGTAATGAGCGCCAGGGCGCTTCGAACTCGACCGCTCTTTAGAATTTTTAGGCTGGCTGGCCATGCGCCACTGCCAATGCGGTATTCGTTCGAAGATGACATTCTTTAATTAGACTTTAATTTGATGAAAAAAACAAACGTCGTAGTTATTGGCCTTGCAAGTGTTCTAACTTTGACTGCTTGTGCATCCCCGACCAAATTGGTGAAATCAATTGTTGGAAAATCAACGGTAAGAAATTTGCTGACAAATTTACCCGGAGAAAATGGACCAGTACTTGCAGTAAAAATAGATGACACCCCTGATGCTCACCCACAAGTTGGCCTAAGCCAGGCGGATGTTGTTTATATAGAACAAGTTGAAGGTGGATTGACCAGACTTGCTGCCATTTACAGCAATAAATTGCCACCAACGATTGGCCCAGTTAGATCTGCACGCATTAGCGATCTAGAGATTTTGGCTCAGTATGGAAAAGTGGGTTTTGCTTTCAGTGGTGCGCAGCACAAACTCCTCCCAAAAATTTCACAGGCTAATCTTTACAACTTGAGTGCGGAAGTTGAACCGCCATCGATCTATTTTCGCGATACAACTCGCTTCGAACCAACAAACATGTTTCTCTACCCAAGTGCTCTATTGCAGAAAGCCATGAAAATTGAGGGCAAGAGTATCGACACAGTTAAAGAAGTCGGATGGAAATTTGGAAAGGGCCCAGATACCGGTGCTGAGATAGTTAGCGCCAAAATTTCGTGGCCTTCATCAAGGTATGAGGTTATTTGGTCAAAGGATCAGAAGCGTTGGTTGCTTAATTATTCTGGAACACAAGATGTGGATGAAACAGGGGGCCAACTTGGTTCGCCCACATTCGTCATTCAAAAAGTATCGATTACTGATTCGGAATATCATGACAAAGTTGGTGGTATTACGCCATTTAGCAATACCGTCGGAAGCGGAACCGGATACATATTGCGAGATGGCAAAGCAATCGCTGCCAACTGGAATCGGCCGGATTCATTATCTGGAACTACTTGGACCTTGCCAGATGGCTCAAATGTGAATTTCGCAACGGGACAGATCTGGATTGCGCTCATTGATAAGGATCCGATCTTTACCCTTCCGGCGCCAGCACCGGTCAAGTCAAAGTAGACTCAGGGCCTGCCTTTTTTAGTATTCACCAACCTATGGTTTAACAGGAGAGAAGATGTCACAGAACTCAAGTAATGAAGTTGGCACCGCTCGCGTAAAGCGCGGTATGGCTGAAATGCTTAAAGGTGGCGTCATCATGGATGTCGTCAATGTTGAACAGGCAAAGATTGCTGAAGATGCTGGCGCTGTTGCAGTTATGGCGTTGGAGCGAGTACCAGCAGATATTCGTGCTCAAGGTGGCGTATCTCGAATGTCTGATCCAGACATGATCGAAGCAATTCAAGCCGCCGTCTCAATTCCAGTAATGGCTAAAGTTCGAATCGGCCACTTTGCTGAAGCTCAAGTAATCGAAAGTTTAAAGGTTGATTACATCGATGAGTCAGAAGTTCTAACTCCCGCAGATTATGAGCACCACATTGATAAGTGGAAGTTCACAATTCCTTTCGTATGTGGTGCAACTAATTTGGGCGAAGCCTTGCGACGCATTAATGAAGGCGCGGCAATGATTCGATCAAAGGGTGAGGCTGGAACGGGAGATGTCTCGAACGCTACAACGCATATGCGCAAAATTGGCTCAGAGATTCGCCGCCTAACTTCAATGCGCGAGGACGAACTTTATGTAGCTGCAAAGGAGTTACAAGCACCTTACGCGTTAGTCAAAGAGGTTGCCGCAACTGGAAAACTTCCAGTCGTTCTTTTCACTGCTGGCGGAATAGCTACTCCTGCAGATGCAGCGATGATGATGCAACTAGGAGCAGATGGCGTATTTGTCGGTTCTGGAATTTTCAAGTCTGGCGATCCAGCTAAGCGGGCGGCAGCAGTTGTTAAGGCAACTACTTATTACACCGACCCCAAGATTGTTGCTGATGCTTCTCGTGGTTTAGGCGAAGCGATGGTGGGAATTAACGTTGCTGACATTCCAGTACCTCATCGTTTAGCTGAGCGCGGCTGGTAATTAATCTTTAAGGATCTCTCCGAAATGTTTGAGAAATGAAAGTTGGAGTACTCGCGCTCCAAGGAGATTTCCGCGAGCACCTACTTTCGTTGGAGAATTGTGGTGTAACCGGTCTTGCGGTGAAGAGACACGATGAAATTTCACAAGTAGATGCCCTTATTATTCCTGGTGGCGAATCGACAACCATTAGCAAGTTAGCGAAGACCTTCGGACTCTTTGAACTAATAAGGGATCGAATTTCCTCTGGAATGCCGGTATATGGATCATGCGCCGGAATGATTTTGTTAAGTCGGGAAATTATTGATCCAGCTAGCGGCCAAGATTCATTTGGTGGCTTGGATATCGTGGTACGCCGCAATGCTTTCGGCAAACAAGTTGATTCCTTTGAATCAGATTTGGATTTCAAAGGTATCGAAGGTGGACCAGTTAGAGCAGTTTTCATCCGAGCACCTTGGGTGGAAAGTCACGGGCCAGAGGTCGAAATTCTTGCAAGCGTTCAGGTCTCAAACCTTTCTCATCCAGTGGCCGTTCGTCAGGGCAACGTCTTTGCCACCTCGTTTCATCCCGAAATTTCAGGGGATTTTCGAGTGCACAAGTACTTTATAGATCAAATTTGTTCCAAAGCACAGAAGTAAAGAGCGCTAAGATTTAGCTCTGAAGATAAGGTCTATCTTCCAGATTTGAACGGCAGTAGGAGGTTGGATCGTGTCAGGCCATTCCAAGTGGGCAACGACCAAGCATAAGAAGGCGATTATTGACTCACGCCGAGCAAAGAACTTTGCCAAGTTTATTAAGGGCATTGAAGTAGCTGCCAGAAATGGCGGTCCTGATCTTGCCGGAAACCCAACTTTATTTGATGCGATCGCCAAGGCTAAGAAGAATTCTGTTCCGGCTGACAATATCGATCGCGCAGTTAAGCGCGGAGCTGGACTTGAATCAGGTGGCGCTGATTATCAGACAATTATGTACGAGGGCTATGGCCCAAATGGCGTGGCGCTAATGATCGAATGTCTCTCGGATAACCGAAACCGCGCTGCCTCGGAAGTTCGAGTAGCTGTAACTCGAAATGGTGGCAATATGGCTGACCCTGGTTCAGTTTCATATATGTTCAATCGTAAAGGCGTAATTATTGTTTCCAAGGCAAATGGTGTCACCGAAGATCAAATTCTTGAGCAAGTTCTGGATGCAGGCGCGGAAGAAGTTAATGATTTGGGTGAATCTTTTGAAGTGGTCAGCGAAGCGGCTGATTTAGTTGCAGTCCGTACCGCACTCCAAGGTGCTGGAATTGACTATGAATCTGCTGATACCTCATTCCTGCCATCTATTTCGGTCCCATTAGACGCAGAAGGTGCAAAGAAAGTTTTCGAATTAATTGATGCCATCGAAGAACTCGATGATGTGCAAAACGTTTATGGAAATTTTGATGTATCAGATGAGGTAATGGCGAGCCTTTAAATGCGCGTTCTTGGGGTCGATCCAGGTTTAACTAGATGCGGCCTTGGAATTGTCGAAAGCACTTCACCGCAGAAGTTGGTGATGATCGGTGTTGGCGTAATCCAAACTGATGTAGATGCAACTTTAGATCAACGTCTTTTGGAACTCGAAAGAGAACTAATTAAGTGGATTGATCAATATAAACCTGATGTTGTTGCTGTTGAAAGAGTTTTCTCACAACTCAATGTTCGTACCGCAATGGCTACTGGCCAGGCGGCAGGGATCGCGCTCTTGATTGCTGCACGAAAGGGCATCCCTGTTGCTATGCATACTCCGAGCGAGGTCAAAGCAGCTGTCACTGGATCAGGGCGTGCTGATAAGAAACAAGTGGCCACTATGGTTGCAAAACTGCTTGGCCTAAAAGAAATACCAAAACCAGTCGACAGTACAGACGCCTTGGCGCTTGCAATCTGCCATCATTGGCGTGGATCAGGCAATGCAAGAATTGCTGCGGGGCTAGTAAAGGAAAAAGCCCGTATAGCGCGAGTGAAGAAGGTGGGGAAGTAATTGATTGCATCGCTAAGCGGAATCGTCAAACACTCCACACTCAACTCAGCTGTCATTGAAGTTGGTGGTATCGGCATCTTGGTTCTTCTTCCCGCTCGCTTTGCTGCCTCTTTACTTGTAGGAACGCATGCAGAGATAGCCACAACTCTTGTTGTTCGAGAGGATTCTCTAACGCTTTATGGTTTTGAAAATTCGCAATCCAGAGATTGCTTTGAACTTTTGCAGACTGTAAGTGGAATTGGACCAAAAGTAGCCCAGAGCGCACTTTCAATTTACGATCCCAAGGAAATCTCTACCGCGATAATTTCTGGAAATTCAGGGGCGCTTGAACGAATCCCTGGATTAGGTAAGAAAGGTGCAGCGCGCACGATATTGGAATTGAAAGAGAAAATGGCCTCTCTTGATCTCCAAGGAGTATCAACACCCGGTCAAGCTCATTGGAGAACTCAACTCACAAGCGCCCTTGTTTCACTTGGTTATTCTTCAAGAGAGTCAGAGCAGAGAGTTGAAGAATTATCGCGTGATAAGAGTTTGAATCTCGACAGCAAGACAATTTCAGAGATCTTGAAACTGGCGCTGCAAATTCGAGGAAGTTCATGATGAGCGAGTTTGAAGATCGTTTGGTTGATTCGAATTCTGACAATGCGGAACGTCTTGCAGAACTTGCACTTCGTCCAAAGAGTTTGGGTGAGTTCGTTGGGCAAGAACGCGTTTCCAAGCAACTCGACCTGCTTTTGAAAGCAGCCCGAAATCGCAATTCACCTGCCGATCACGTCTTACTTTCGGGCCCGCCAGGTCTTGGGAAAACAACTCTGGCGATGATCATTGCCGAGGAAATGGGAGCGCCGATTCGAATCACAAGTGGTCCAGCTATACAACATGCTGGTGATTTGGCTTCGATACTCTCCTCTTTGACTGAAGGTGAAATTCTTTTTCTTGATGAAATTCATCGAATGTCCAGACCAGCCGAGGAACTTCTTTATTTGGCCATGGAAGATTTCAGAGTAGATGTAATCGTGGGGAAGGGGGCAGGTGCAACTTCTATTCCACTTGATCTTCCTCATTTCACACTTATAGGGGCCACAACTCGCGCGGGTTTATTACCTAGCCCTTTACGAGATCGTTTTGGTTTTACGGCTCAGTTAGATTTTTATGAAAATAATGAAATCGCAACAATTGTTGAACGAAGCGCTAAGTTGATGGATGTCGAGATTTCAAAAGATGCTGTAATTGAACTTGGTTCGAGATCTCGAGGTACCCCGCGCGTTGCAAATAGATTATTGCGGCGAGTTCGTGATTACGCCCAAGTTCATGGTGATGGAAAAGTTAATTTGAATGAGGCGCAGGCCGCCCTTGAAATGTACGAGGTTGATCGAATCGGTCTAGACCGTTTAGATATCAATGTTCTAGATGCCTTAGTTAATCGTTTCAATGGGGGACCGGTTGGAATCTCGACTTTAGCGATGGCTATTGGTGAGGAATCGGAAACAATTGAGTCGTTAGCTGAGCCCTTTCTGGTCCGAATGGGATTCATCTCACGTACTCCAAGGGGCCGGATTGCAACCCCAGCAGGTTTTGAGCATTTAGGGCGAAAAGCTCCGATTGGGAACCCGAATCTGGCTGGCCTTTTCGACACACCTGCTCTTGATGCCTAGACTGCGTTCTTATGTCTGTAACTTCATCTAATCCAAGTAAGCCGATTAAGACCGCTGGCCGTCCGGGTCGTACTCTGGCAATCCTCCTAGTAACCCTCATTGCTTTTACGGCCCTTGCATTTATCCAAGGAGCAACGAAAGTTAAATTAGGTCTAGACCTTCGTGGTGGAACGAGCGTGACACTTACGCCTCGCGCAAGTGAAGGTGGAAAAGTTACAACTGAAGCGATCGATCAAGCTGTTTCTATTATTAGACAGCGCGTTAACTCGCTAGGTGTTGCTGAGAGCGAAGTTTCTGCACAAGGCTCTGGAACAAATCGTCAAATTGTAATTTCAGTTCCTGGTCAGACCGGTCAAAGAATCGTTCAACTCGTAGGCCAAACTGCCGAACTGCGTTTCCGCCAAGTCTTGGTTGAGGGTGCGCCAAATGCAACAACCGCTGCAGCTGACACAAAGACTGCAACACTTCCAAATGGAGTGTCACCAGATTTAAATGCAAAGTATGCGGCTCTTGATTGCACCAAGAAATCAAACCTGCAAGGCGGCTCGACTGAATCACCTGATCTTGCGGTGGTTTCTTGTAATCGAACCGGTACTACTAAATATATTTTGGCTCCCGCACAAGTACTTGGAAATATGGTTTCCAAAGCAAGTGCCGCCATCGATCAACAAGGTGCTTCAGGTTGGTACGTTCTTCTAAGTTTCAACGGTGAAGGAACTTCAAAGTTCGGAGCTCTTACGCAATCTGTTACGAAACTAGCCGCGCCTCAGAACCAAGTTGCAATTGTTCTAGATGGTCTAGTTGTATCTGCGCCGAGAATTAACGAAGCAATTACCGGTGGATCAGCTCAAATCACAGGTAACTTCACACAAACTGATGCATCTGATCTTGCAAATGTTCTTAAGTATGGTGCGCTACCACTTGCCTTCAACCAAGGCGAAGTTCTTCAAGTTTCACCAACACTTGGTTCGGATCAATTGCATGCCGGACTGCTTGCTGGTGCATTGGGATTATTCCTAGTTCTCCTTTATTCACTTCTTTATTACAAGGGCCTTGGAGTTGTCACCGTAGGTTCACTTATTGTTGCCGGTGCAATCACTTACCTCTCATTCCTTCTCCTTGGAAAGTGGATCGGCTTCACGCTAACTCTCGCTGGAATCGCTGGCGCAATTGTTTCCGTTGGTATTACAGCTGACTCGTTCATCGTGTATTTCGAGCGCCTTCGCGATGAAGTTCGAGAGGGTCGAACTCTGCGTTCGGCAGTTGAAACGGGCTGGGCTCGTGCACGTCACACAATTATTGTCGCGGATATGGTTTCACTGATCGCTGCGATCTTGCTCTACTTCTTCGCTGTTGGCGGAGTTCGAGGTTTCGCCTTTACTTTGGGGCTGACTACCTTTGTTGACCTAATTGTCGTGTTTGTATTTACGAAACCTTTTGTCACTCTCTTGGCTCACGTTCCATTCTTCCAAAATGGCGCAGCGCTCTCTGGATTCTCGGCAAAAAGTTTAGGAATTGTTACCGGAAAGGAAGTTAAGTAAATGTCATCACTTTCAGGTATTGGCGGCCGTCTCTATCGCGGCGAAACTTCTATTGATTTCATCGGTAAGCGACGCCGCTGGTATGCCTTCTCGGGTATCTTGATAATTCTCTCTGCCGTAGCTCTTGGAGTTCAAGGTCTCCACCTTGGTATTGAATTTAAGGGTGGTTCCGAATTCACCATCACCAAAGCTGGAGCAACTATCGCAGATGCTCGTGCAGCGATCACAACTGCGGGGATTACAGGAGAGACTGTTGTTCAGAAGATTGGAACTTCAAAAGTTCGAATTCAAACTGGAACCCTCACCTCATTTGATGCCGTAAAAACTTCATTAGCCTCTTCATTTAACGTTCCAATTGAGTCGATTGATACTCAATTAATTGGGCCTTCATGGGGCAAGGAAATTACTAAGAAAGCTTTATACGGACTAATCGGATTCATTCTGGTTGTGATGCTCTTTCTAACGATGGCTTTTGAACCAAAAATGGCAATCGCTGCGATCGTTGCGGTTGTACACGACGTCTTCATTACCGTTGGTATTTATGCACTTGTAGGATTTGATGTAACGCCTGCAACTGTGATTGGTTTCTTAACAATCCTTGGATATTCACTTTACGACACAGTTGTTGTTTTCGATAAGGTTCGTGAGAACACCAAGAACATTGCGATAACTGGCCGTATCACTTATTCAGGCGCAGCCAATTTGGCAGTAAATCAAACTTTGGTTCGTTCCTTTAATACCTCTCTCATCGCGCTTCTACCAGTCGCTTCAATTTTGTTTGTTGGCGCCGGATTACTCGGAGCGGGAACCCTTAAGGATCTTTCACTTGCACTCTTTGTTGGATTGGCAACTGGAACATATTCATCGATCTTCGTTGCAACGCCGATTTTGGCCCAGCTTCGCGAGCGTGAACCTGCCATGAAGGCGCTAAGTAAGCGCATCAGTCAACATTCACATCTTGCACCTGGTTCGGTTGGAATCGTCTCAGAAAAGAAGAGTGAAGTGCTCTTGGAATCAGGTAGTTCCGATAAGAGTTCTTGGGCTCGTGGTCCAAGAAATCAACCAAAACGTAAACATCGCTAAAAAGAATTTCCTTAAGATCGCATAAGAGAGCATAAAGGTATGGACTCGCTCCTTATTGATCTTGCTGCAAAAGTCCGCGGACATCATCCGGAGGCTTCGATTGCTGAACTTGAACGCGCCTTTGAAACAGCTAAATCTGCTCACGAAGGACAACTGCGCAAATCTGGCGAAGAATACATAACCCATCCAGTTGCTGTCGCTGAGATTCTGGCAGATATTGGCTTGGACCTTTCTACAGTAATTGCTGCTCTGTTGCACGACACCATTGAAGATACAAAATATTCGTTACCGTCGCTCAAAAAGGATTTCGGTGCAGAAGTTGCAGGACTTGTTGATGGGGTTACAAAGTTAGATAAGTTGACTTACGGGCCTACCGCGGAGGCAGAGACGCTTCGCAAAATGGTTATTGCAATGTCAAAGGATATTAGGGTTTTAGTTATAAAACTTGCTGACAGGTTACACAATGCTCGTACATGGAAGTTCGTATCAAGTGACTCTGCAATTCGAAAAGCGCGCGAGACGCTAGATATTTATGCTCCTTTAGCAAACCGTTTAGGAATGTCAGCAATAAAGTGGGAGCTAGAAGATCTCTCCTTTAAGACTCTCGAGCCAAAAAAGTATGAAGAGATCGAGCGTCTTGTTTTGGAGCGAAATCCATCGCGCTCGGCGCTAACCAAAGAGGTTATTGATCAGGTCCAATCCGACCTGTTAGTAGACGGCATAGATGCAAATGTAATGGGTCGACAAAAGCATCTCTATAGCGTTTATCAAAAGATGGTCGTACGAGGGCGAGAATTTGATGAAATTTATGACCTGGTTGGAATTCGAGTTTTGGTTGAGAATGTAAGAGATTGCTACGCAGTATTGGGAGCAATTCACGCCAGATGGAGTCCAATTCCTGGTCGCTTCAAAGATTACATTGCAATGCCGAAATTTAATCTCTATCAATCACTACATACAACAGTTATCGGACCTAATGGAAAAGCCGTCGAGATCCAAATTCGTACCTTTGATATGCACAACCGAGCTGAGTATGGAATTGCAGCGCACTGGAAATATAAGCAAGGTACAACTAAGGATTCTTCAACCGATAAGCCGGAAGTTCTATGGCTCAAGCAATTACACGAATGGCAGCAAGAAACCGAGGATGTCGGTGAATTTTTAGATACCTTGCGATATGACTTACGTACCCCCGAAGTCTTTGTCTTCACCCCTAAGGGAAGTGTTATTGCACTTCCTGCAGGTTCGACACCGATTGATTTTGCCTACACCGTTCATACCGAAGTAGGAAATAGGTGTGTTGGTGCAAAGGTGAATGGAAAGCTCGTTCCACTTGAGTCAACGTTGGCAAATGGTGACGTAGTAGAAGTTGTTACGAATAAGAGTCCATCTGCTGCGCCAAGTCGAGATTGGTTGAACTTTGTTCATTCGCCGAGAGCACGCTCAAAAATCAAGGCTTGGTTTTCAAAGGAGCGAAAAGAGGAGGCGATCGACGCTGGAAGAGAATCTATTGGACGCCAGATGCGCAAGGCAGGCTTACCGTTGCAAAAGATCTTCGCAGGTCAAGCCTTTCTAGAACTGTCCCACGATCTGCATTATCCAGATATTGAGTCTATGTATGCCGCGGTCGGTAATGGCCATATAAGTGCGCAATTCGTAATCGAAAAATTGGTCTCATCGCACTCGACCGAAGAAGCCGATGCCGAAATAGAAAGTCATGTGATCTCAAATGTTGGCACGATCGAGCATGTACGACGGAGCACTTCTGGAATTGATGTCGAAGGCGCTGACGATGTTCTCGTGAAATTAGCTAGGTGCTGTACTCCCGTACCGGGCGATGAAATTATTGGATTTATTACTCGCGGAAGTGGCGTCTCGGTTCATAGATCTGATTGCGTGAATATTACAGATTTGAAATTGAACCAAGGTGACCGCATGGTTGAAGTTAAGTGGAATCTATCGGCAAAGACGCTTTTCCTTGTAAATATCCAGGTAGAGGCGCTAGATCGAGCTCGGCTTCTCTCGGATGTAACGCGCACACTCTCAGATCAACACGTAAACATATTGAATGCTTCAGTTAGCACCTCTAAAGATCGAACCGCAATTTCAAGATTTACCTTTGAAATGGCTGATGCATCTCATTTGGATGCAGTTCTCTCTTCAGTTCGCAATATCGAGGGCGTCTATGACGTCTATCGAATTACCAACAATTAAAAACTACTTATTAAAGTCCGACAAACCCTTTTTGGCTTCTTCCAGCCAGATTCGGCGTGCAGCCGCAGCTTCGCGCGCAACAGTTGCCTTTGCAGAATTTCCAGCGACTTCGGCTTTTTGTGCCTGGGCTTCATAATTCGAAATAGCCTCTTCCAACCCCTTAACAACATCATTGGCTCGCGCGATTGCTGTTGGATCTGTACGGCGATTTTGCTCCTCAACCAATTCGTGAAGCGCATTTTCGACCTTTTCTAAACGGCTATCTAGGGAAGCCCGCTTTGATCGCTCGGTCATTCCAACTCTCTGCCATTGCTCCATCAACTTGCGAAACTCCTTCTTGGCAGTTTGAAGATCTGATATTGGAAGCAGGGCTTCAAATTTAGTAATTAATTCTTCTCGTTTCAGAAGGTTGGCGGCCATGGTTACTTGTCGCTTATCAAGGTCTGCGTTCTTGGCGGCAAAGAACTGATCTTGTGCGGCTTTAAATCTCGCCCAAAGCTTTGCATCAACGTTCTGCTTCCCACGACCTGAAGATTTCCAAGCATCCATGAGCTCTTTGAACTTATGAGCAGTTGGAAGCCATTCCTTTGAGTTCGCAAGTAATTCGGCTTGCTTTACGATCGCTTCCTTCTTAACGGCTACTTCACCTTGTAGTGATTCAAGGGAAGCAAAATGGGTGCGACGACGTTTGTCGAACTTATTACGTGATGAAGAGAATCGCTTCCATAGTTCGCCATCGGTTGCTTTATCTAAACGTGGTGCAGCTTTCCATTCTTCCAATAAAACCTTTAGGCGTTCGGAAGTAACCTTCCAACTCTCCGACATTGCAAGACTCTCTGCTTCGGCAACTAACTTTTCTTTTGCAATAAGGGAAGTCGCGCGCTTTGCTTCGCGTACAGCAGCTTCCAAATCTTTACGTTCTTGATATGCCGCCCTATGGTCTTCGATGAGTGATGGAATCTGCTCTACGGAAGCCGCGAGGGTTGCGAGGTCTCCGACTCCATTTAGATTTGTTACCTGCTCACGTAATTTATTTACAGCTTCAAGCGCATCAGAAGGCACCATTGCGCCACTCTTAATACGAGCTGCCAAGAGTGCCACCTCTGAGGCGACAGATTCGAACTTGCGAACAAAGTAAGCCAAGGCCTCTTCTGATGTCTTTCCTGGGTATGAGCCGACAGCGCGTTCGCTACCGTTTACTTTCACAAAAACCGTTCCATCTTCTGCGACGCGACCGAATTGAGCTGGATCACCAATTAGGGCAGAGGCTGCACTCAAATTTGTATTGGCGTTAAGTGCTACTTCATTTGGCTTAATATCCATGAACTTTTCTCCTCGGTTGCGCGATCAATTCGCAAATTGCGAATCTGACGTTATGGAATTTCGGTACTAAGTGGCGACTCATAACCCTAGGGCTTGAATAACCGCGAAGTTTGTACTGGATAAAGGTACCCTGAACCACGCTTTTGAGAAAAGTCGTTGGTTTTTTGCGCATGGGGCGCTGCATAAAAGGAGGTCATGAGTGCTTCTTGAGGTCGTGGTCGCCCCCTATTTCCAAACAAATTGCTGGATTTTTGCGCCTAAAAGGAATTCGGAATGTTTCATAGTTGATCCGGGAATCGCAAATCCAAATTTGATGGGTGCAATTAAAGAAGTCATCAATAGAAATAATCTCAAACCAATTGCCTCATTGATCACTCATGGCCATCTTGATCACACTTTTTCAGTTGTTCCATTCTGTTCTGAATACCAAATCCCAGCTCTAATTCATTCGATTGACCGTCGCCTACTTCTTGACCCATTTAGAGCCCTTCAAGCTGGGGGAATGAGTGCGCAAATTATGTCTGAACTTGGAGTTACTAGCTTTACTGAACCCCAAGAGGTACGAGAACTAAAAGACTTAGAGAGCTTTGAAATTGCCGGTTTCAAAATAGAGGTGAGTCACGCCCCCGGACATACAGCAGGGTCGGCGATGTTTAATGTGGATGGCGCGTATTTGATTTCTGGCGATGTGCTTTTTGCTGGGGGGATAGGACGCACGGATATGCCTACGGGATCTGCGCAGGAAATGCGCAATTCCCTGCGTAATAAAATACTGCCACTAGATGATGAGTTAATTGTCCTACCTGGACACGGTCCACAAACTACAATTGGACGGGAGCGCAGGAGTAATCCGTATCTCCAAGAAACTTTTTTAAACAGTAAAGCGATAAAGGGGGAGTGATGAACGAGATTCAAGCTCCAAAGGGAGTAAGTGAGTATTACCCGCCCAGGTCGAAGAATTTTGAATTTATTCGCGAAACACTGATTTCTGCCGCGCGATTATCGGGCTATGAATTGATGGAATTGCCAGTATTCGAAGAGACCGAATTATTCAAGCGTGGAGTTGGCGAATCTACCGATGTGGTTTCTAAAGAGATGTACACCTTTGAAGATCGTGGCGGAAGATCAATAACGCTGCGACCAGAAGGTACTGCTGGAGTAATGCGCAGTGTCATTCAATACAATCTTGATAAAGGAACTTTGCCGGTGAAGGTTTGGTATTCCGGTCCTTTCTTCCGCGCAGAAAGACCACAAGCTGGGAGATACCGTCAATTTTATCAACTTGGTATTGAAGCTATTGGACTACCTTCTCCCGAATTAGACGTTGAAGTTATTGCGGTTGCCGATCGAGCATTCAAGAAGCTTGGTTTAAGTTATCGACTAGACATTACTTCACTTGGCGATAGCGCAAGTAGGTCAGCTCATCGAAAAGATTTGGTTGATTTTATTTCGAAATTGGATCTCGATGAGGCTACCCAAAAACGAGCAGCGATCAACCCGCTGCGGTTATTTGACGATAAGCGCGAAGAGATTATTTCTCAAATGGCCAAGGCCCCGCTGTTACTAGATTACCTATCTATGGAGAGTGCAAAGAGCTTTTCAAAGGTGCAGGAACTTCTGGGTAACCTTGAAATTGCCTTTACGGTCAATCCGAGAATGGTGCGGGGTTTGGACTATTACACAGGTACAACATTTGAATTTGTCTCGGACAAATTAGGTGCTCAATCTGGAATTGGTGGTGGCGGACGCTACGACGGACTAATGGCCGAACTTGGCGGCAGTGATATTTCTGGAATTGGATTTGGTCTGGGCATTGACCGCATCCTCTTAGCCTGCGAGGCCGAAGGGTTGCTCCCTGGCGAGAATGATTCAAATTCTCTCGATCTTTTCTTGATTTCACTCGGAGAAGAAAACAAGGATTACGTTGTCAAATTGTTAAATGATTTGCGAAATGCGGGAATTTCGGCAGATATGGCTTATGGCGATCGAGCGCTTAAAGGTTCGATGAAAGCAGCTGATAAGAGTGGCGCAAAATTTGCTGTAGTAATTGGTGATGGGGAGATCTCATCGGGGATTTGCGCGCTAAAGGATATGAAATCAGGGCAGTCAAAAGAAGTTAGACTTAGCGCCCTAGCCCAAGAGTTTGCAATCTAGAAACCGCAACTATTAAAAATTATGGAGTCTGTTTAGATGATTAGAACGCATGATGCCGGATCTCTCTCCAAAAAGGATGTGGGAAGTAAGGTTGTACTCGCTGGCTGGGTTTCTCGCCGTCGGGACCATGGCGGAGTTGCATTCATAGATTTTCGTGATTCATCAGGAATCGCCCAGGTTGTTATCAATGACGAAAAGCTAGCCGGGTCATTACGAGCAGAATGGTGCTTGGTAATTACCGGAACTGTCCGATTGCGCCCAAGCGGGAATGAAAATTCTAATATTGCAACTGGCGAGATTGAAATTATTTGCGATGCTCTTGAAGTACTTTCAGAAGCTGCTCCGCTGCCTTTCCCAGTCGACAGTGGTGATGTTGGAAATATCAGCGAAGAGGTACGTCTTAAGTACCGCTACTTAGATTTGCGCCGAGAAGGTCCGGCTCGCAATTTACGTTTACGTTCTAAAGTTACATCTGAGATTCGAAGCGTTATGTACGAAGAGGATTTCTTGGAGATCGAAACTCCCTACCTAACTCGTTCTACTCCGGAAGGAGCTCGCGATTTCTTAGTACCAGTGCGGCTTCAGCCTGGAAGCTGGTATGCACTTCCTCAATCACCACAGTTGTTCAAGCAACTTCTGATGGTGGCTGGTATGGAACGGTATTACCAAATCGCTCGTTGTTTTCGTGACGAAGATTTTCGTGCCGATCGTCAGCCAGAGTTCACGCAACTTGATATAGAAATGTCCTTCGTAGATCAAGAGGATATTTTGAAGGTAGCAGAGAAGATTTTGACTCGAGTCTTTAAGAAGGCTGTTAACTACGATATTCCCCAACCAATTCTGCGCATGACATATTGGGAAGCAATGCGGCGTTTTGGTTCAGATAAGCCTGATATGCGCTTCGGTAACGAATTAGTAGATGTCACGACTTATTTTAAAGAGACCACATTCCGAGTTTTCCAATCAGATTATGTCGGAGCAGTAGTTATGCCTGGAGGAGCTTCTTCTGCCCGGCGCGAATTAGATGCTTGGCAAGATTGGGCTAAGGCGCGTGGCGCAAAGGGCCTTGCTTACATCTTGGTTAATGAAGATGGAACCTTGGGTGGACCAGTTGCGAAGAATTTGTCAGAGAGTGAGAGTTCTGGAATCGCAGCGCACGTAGGAGCTGCACCTGGCGATGCAATATTTTTTGCTGCTGGGGAGAGAATTTCTTCGCTTAACCTTTTGGGAGCAGTTCGCCTTGAGATTGGTCGACGTTGCAATCTCATTAAAGATGGCGATTGGAAGTTTTTGTGGGTTGTTGATGCGCCAATGTTTGAACAAGTTGATTCTACCGATTCAAATAGTGGTTGGACTGCGGTTCACCATCCATTTACCGGACCGAAGCCAGAATTCACAGATACTTTCGATAAGGATCCAGCCTCGGCCCTTGCCTATGCTTATGACATCGTTCTAAATGGTACTGAGTTGGGTGGAGGCTCAATTCGAATCCATGATAGAAATATTCAAGCAAGAGTCTTTGACACCATTGGACTCTCGAAGGCCGAAGCGGAAAGTAAATTTGGATTCCTACTAGAGGCTTTTAACTACGGACCCCCACCACATGGTGGAATTGCGCTCGGTCTCGATCGACTTTGTGCTCTCCTTGCTGGAGCCGATTCAATTCGTGAAGTAATTGCTTTCCCAAAGACAGCAAGTGGTGGCGATCCATTGACTGGAGCCCCTACACCAATCACAGCGCCACAGCGCAAAGAGGCTGGCGTTGATTATGTCCCGGAGAAGGCCAAGACAAGCGAAGATAAATAGGAGAGAATTCTTTCTATTATGGTTCGCAAGCAACAATTTATTCCCCTGTCCCTTATCGGGATTATTGCGCTGACATCATGTTCAAGTTCACAAATATATTCAGGTAGTAAAAGTGCAGGAACTTTCGTCGCCATTCCCAAAGGTTGGAACAGAATTTCCGAGAGCGCGATTCATAATCGAGAGATGCAATCAACTTCTTTGGTTGCAAAGGCAAGAGCGCAAGCAGTTGTCTTTCAAGAAGCATATTCTTACTCTTCAGGAGTATCGCCTTCCGAGGTCCTTTCGGTAAATGCCCCAAAGGATGCAATCGTCTATTTGCGAGTGCGCGATCTAAATGGCGATGAAATGAACTCGGTTTCTTATAATTGGCTTCGTGATTTGGTCTTTCCTCTAACTAGCTGGCTAGGTGGATCTGCTTCAAATATTCCACAGTGGGAATTGCTCGACGATCTTGAAAATGTGCAGAAAGGCGCAAGGGGAGTCCAATCCCTTTACTCCGTAACTGGAAGCGATAAGGTTTCACAAACGATTTCCCAAACGGCTTTAGTCTCTGATGATCGATCTCGAATTTATTTTCTTATGATTAGGGCTAAGACAAGTTGGTACAACACGCACAAGGCAATTTTGAAAAAGATCGCAGATTCATTCACTGTAAGGGGAAATAGATGAGTGACCAGAGTCGCTTGCGAGATAGTGATCGTAAGGTCCGAATTCACCTTTCGGCCTTCGATAGAACCAAGTTCCTTGGGCTCTTTTCACTCGTTTATCTTGTATTAGTTTGGGCGGCGCTAGCAGACAATCCAATTCTCTCTTTTTGGGATGGTTGTGTTCAAATATCACAGAGCAAGTGGTGGATTTTTCTACTTGTTGCTGTGGAGGTTATTAGACAACTCCATTTTGCACTGTCTGAAATTCTTTCCCCATATCATGGGTTTTGGCAGCGCTACTTTTCTTTCGTAGATCGTCAGTTGCATCGCCTTAGCGATTGGAATCGCTATAGGTTAAGTCGGGTTATAAAGGTTCTTCTTTTTATCGCTCTTCTCGCTGTTGTACTTGGTGCGATCTATAAGGAGACTCCTGTTCGCGCACTTTTCCTAGCTCCAAAAGTTATTTGGAGCGCCCTTCCAATGTTGGGTCAACTACTCTTCGCTGTCTTTTTCATTCTCATCCAATTTTTCGCGATGTTTTGGTTTCTAAGTAAGGGTGGAATAGATACCTATTTCCCTGATGACATTAGAACTAGATTTTCCGATGTTTGGGGTCAGGACCACGTACTAAATCGCATTCGGGAAAATCTTCTATTCTTAGAATCACCTCAACTAATTGAGCAACACGGTGGATATGTTCCTGGTGGAATTCTTCTTTGGGGACCTCCCGGTACTGGAAAAACTCTTATGGCGGAGTCCATGGCCGGAGAGACAGGAAAACCCTTTGTATTCGTAGATCCAGGTGCTTTTAACAATATGTTCTTTGGTGTCGGAGTTTTAAAAGTGAAATCGCTCTTTCGAAAGTTGCGAAAGCTTGCCCTTCGTTATGGTGGCGTCGTTGTCTTCTTTGATGAAGCCGATTCACTTGGAAATCGTGGGATAGCCACATCTACCGGACGAATGAATTCGGGGAGTTCTGCTCTATCTTCTACGGCATGCCATGGCGGAGATTATCTATCTGGAAATAGTAAATATCTTCTAAGTCGGGAATCATTTGTTGCAAATAGTGCAATGGGTTCAGGTGGCGGCGGAATGGGAACTTTGCAAGCGCTACTTACTGAACTTTCGGGACTTAAGAAACCACGAGGATTCTTCAATCGCATTGTTCGTAGAGCTCTTGGAATGCGCCCAAAGAATCCACCGAAATACCGAATTCTGGTAGTCATGGCGACCAATATGCCAGAGGCGCTAGATGAAGCTCTTCTGCGCCCTGGTCGAATCGATCGAATGTATCGCGTGGGTTATCCAAGTAAAGCCGGACGGATTCGCACTTATGAGGGGTATCTTGCAAAGGTTTCTCATTCATTATCTACTGAAGAGATTGATAAGTTAGCAACGATTACGCCTTACGCAACTGGCGCGACAATTAAAGACACGATCAACGAAGCGCTTATCATGGCAATTAGAAATGGTCGCACAGCAATCTCTTGGAGCGATGTAATCAAGGCTAAGCAATTGAAGGACTTGGGTCCGGCTGAAGATGTTGAATATATTGATCGCGAGCGACATGCTGTTGCAGTTCACGAAGCCTGCCACGCTGTGATGGCTTATCTCGTTCGACAACACATGACAATTGATTTGGCTACAATCGAAAAGGGTTCGGATTACCTAGGTATGGTTGCAAGCATTCCACCAGATGATCAATTCACCAGATGGCGAACTGAATATGAAGCTGACATCTTGGTCTCACTTGCATCTCTTGCCGGCGAGCGCATGTTCTTTGATGGTGATAACTCTTCGGGCGTCTCTGGTGATTTGGAAAGCGCGACCACTATCGCGAGTTTTATGGAAGGCCATTGGGGAATGGGTCAGACTATTTCTTCCCACGCTTCAAATCGGAGAAATGAAGTTGGAGCTCCCGGTGGCGCAAAAGGCAAGGATGATGGATCTAAAGAACTTCGAATGGCATTGGCAGATCGCATTGAGAATAACCTAAGCGGCTTACTCTCGCGAGCAGAGATCGTACTCAGAGATAATCGCGAGAAAGTGTTGGCGCTGGCCCATGCCCTTGAAACTTATAAGACCATTTCTGGTGACGATGTCATAGCGGTAATGAACGCAGAGATGGGCCCTGTCGTAGATGGTAGGCCTTATGGCTCATCAGCAAATCTGGCTAAGATTGAGGAATATCACTCGGCGGCCGTCGTTGCTCATAAGAGTCATCTGCGTCCGCAAGTTGCAATTCCGCTATTTGACGGCCAATAGAAGCAGCCTTCGGGTAGGCTAAACACATGGGTCCAGGCGGTATAGCAACAATAATTGCAGCATCTTCATTGGCTGTAATTGCTTTGGCGATTGCCTATGCGATAGTCCGCGTAGGTCGCTTGGTTGATGAGGCTAGCGCTACGCTTAAATCCGTTTCGAGTGAAGTTAACCCTCTTTTAGAGGAAGTCACCACAACAGTTGCCTTGGTAAATGGACCATTGCATAGTATTAATAGGATTACGAAGTCTGCCGAAGAGCTAACGACAAAAGTAACGGCTTCCACCGAGAGTTTCCTTGATAACAATAAGATGGCGATGAAAGTTGCAGGTGCACTAATAGGCGCCAGCAAGTTGAAGAAGAGCGCGGGTAAGTCCAAGCGCAGCAAAGTATCTGACGAGGAGTACGAGTAAGCGCGTGAATTCCGCAGAAATAAGATCACGCTGGCTCAAATTTTTCGAATCTGGGAATAGTCAAGGTCTAACTCATACAGTGGTGCCTTCGGCCTCGCTTATCGCTGACGATCCAAATCTCTTACTGGTGAACGCTGGAATGGTTCCCTTTAAACCCTTCTTTTTAGGTGAAATCACTCCACCATATAAGAGAGCAACATCAGTTCAAAAATGCGTTCGTACTTTAGATATTGATGAAGTTGGAAAGACAACTCGCCATGCTTCGTTCTTTCAAATGTGTGGAAATTTTTCTTTCGGCGATTATTTTAAAGAAGGCGCCATAACACTCGCTTGGGAGTTGCTGACAAAGCCAACAAGTGATGGGGGCTATGGATTTGCTCCAGAGAAATTATGGGTTACCGTTTTTCAAAATGATGATGAAGCTGCTGATATTTGGCATCGAGTTGTGGGAGTCCCTAAAGATCGAATTCAGCGAAGAGGGATGGAAGATAATTTCTGGTCCATGGGAGTTCCTGGCCCATGCGGTCCATGTTCTGAGATTTATTACGACCGCGGTGCTGAGTATGGAAAAGAAGGCGGTCCAATCGCTGATGAAAATCGCTACCTTGAAATTTGGAATTTGGTCTTCATGCAAAATATTCGAGGAGTTGGAAGCGGAAAAGATGACTATCCGATTCTTGGCGAGCTTCCAGCAAAAAATATTGACACGGGTCTTGGTTTAGAGAGAACAGCTGCTCTCTTGCAGGGAGTTGAGAATATTTATGAAATTGACACAACTATGCAAATTCTCAATAAAGCTACTGAGCTCACTGGAGTCAAGTACGGTTCAAACCCGAAGAGCGATATAGCTCTACGTGTAATTGCCGATCATGCGAGAACTTCGATGATGCTTATTGGCGATGGAGTTCTTCCAGGTAACGAAGGAAGAAGTTATGTATTACGCCGGATGATGCGAAGGACTATTAGAAACATGCGGATTCTAGGAGCCGGTGATCCGACTGCGCGCGAATTGGTTCTCGCCTCCATTGGTGCGATGGGACCACAATATCCAGAGTTGGTAGAAGCAGCAGACCGGATCATTGCTGTATCTGAAAATGAAGAAGAATCTTTCCTTGCCACATTGAAAAGTGGAACGCAGATCTTTGATACTGCTGCGAGTTCTCTAAAGAAGACGGCAACCACAAAATTGGCGGGCGATACCGCCTTTAAACTTCACGACACATATGGCTTCCCGTTCGACTTAACTTTGGAAATGGCTGCAGAGCAAGGTTTATCAGTTGATGAAGATGGCTTTCGTCGACTTATGAAGGAGCAGAAAGATAGAGCGAAAGCCGATGCTCGTGCCAAGAAAACTGGCCATACGGATGTCAGTGAGTACAGAAGGATCCTAGATTCGGTTGGCGCTACACAATTTACGGGATATGAAGAGATGTCTTCTGAAGGCAAATTGAAGGCAATCATGGTTGATGGCAAAGAAGTTGTCGAAGCCACTACTGGAGCCGATGTCGAGATTATTTTGGATCGGACACCGTTTTATTCGCAAGGCGGTGGTCAACTTCCAGATGGTGGATTAATTACATTGGCCAATGGGGCAGTTATTGAAATTGACGATGTTCAATCACCAGTTCCTGGACTGTTTGTTCACCGTGGGCAGATCATCTCAGGCGCGGCAAAGGTTGATCAGGGCGTTCTTGCCGCAATTGACCGAGAACGCAGAATGGCTATCTCTAGAGCTCACACTGCAACACATATGGTGCACAAAGCCTTTCGCGAAGCTCTTGGGGAGACTGCAACACAAGCTGGTTCGGAAAATTCACCTGGCCGATTCCGATTTGATTTTCCAGCAACCGGAGCCGTTCCTTCATCAGTTTTAAGTGAAGTTGAGGGCCGCGTAAACACGCTACTTTTAAATAATTTACAAGTTACCGCATCGGTTATGACCCAACCCGAAGCTAAAGCTATGGGAGCGATGGCCTTATTTGGCGAAAAATATGGTGATCAAGTACGAGTAGTAAGTGTTGGAGATTGGGCTCACGAACTTTGTGGTGGAACGCACGTATCAAATTCAGGAGAGCTCGGCGTCGTTAAGTTACTAAGCGAAGCATCAGTAGGTGCTGGCGTACGCAGAGTAGAAGCCCTTGTTGGTAATGATGCCTACAACTTTTTAGCACGAGAGCATATTTTGCTCGATTCTCTTACTGAATTAATAAAGGGCGCCCGGGTTGAAGAACTCCCGGAACGCATTTCAGATTTAATCGATCGATTGAAAACTGTTGAAAAAGAGCTTGCGACGGTTCGCACGACACAAGCAATTGCGAACGCTTCTTCACTTTTGAGTACGAAAATGAAGATTGGGTCCCTAGAAGTCATTAGCGCTAATTTGGATTCTGGAATTTCGGGTGATGATTTGCGTGTCATTGCATCGGATTTAAGATCAAAAATTAATAGCGGAGTTGTAATTCTTGCCTCTGCTGGCGCAGAAAGAGCGAACCTAGTCGTTGCAGCAAGTAAAGAAGCCAACGCAACGGGCGTTAAAGCCGGCGGTCTAGTGAAAATTGGGTCAGAAATTCTTGGCGGCGGTGGCGGTGGTAAGGATGATTTTGCGCAAGGTGGCGGAGCCAATCAATCGCTAATAAATTCGGCGCTAGATGAGATTTTAAAGGCTATTGGCTCGCTTGCGAGCGCTTAAATGAAACCTGGTCGCAGAATAGCTTTCGATTTTGGGGATGTACGAATCGGAGTTGCAATCAGTGATCCATCAGGAGTCTTGGCCACACCACTCACGACTTTAGTGAATGATTCAACTGCATTAGTTCAAGAACTTGAAAAAATTTTTGATGAATATCAACCCATTTACATCGTTGTAGGTCAACCGAAACATCTTTCAGGCCAACCAAGCGCAAAGGAAATTGGCGTTGCGCAGTTTGTAGAGCAAATAAGAGCAATTACGACGGTCCCAATTTACGGAGTCGATGAACGTTTAACAACCGTGAGTGCAAGCCGTACCTTAAGAGATCAAGGTAAAGATTCTCGCGAAGCTAGAAAAAGCGTAGATCAGGTAGCCGCTGCAGCAATTTTAGAAAGCTCGCTTAATCAAGAACGCATACAGGGTCAGCCATTGAATCGGTTGCTTTGATGAAGAATCTTGCCAAAGATAAAAGATTTGCACTGATCGCTGGCGTCGGGCTAATTCTAGTTGGCTTGGTTCGACTGGTTATGCCTCACGACGATTTTCCGGTTGGGCAACCTCACAAAGAGATAAATTTTGAAATATCTGATGGTGCGTCGGGAACCCGAATTGCTAATGATCTAGTGGCGTTTGGCGTCATTAAGAAAAGTTCGGTATTTATCAAGGATTTCACCTCGAATAAAATCGCGCAAGGGATTTCGCCTGGTGTGCATTTAATACATACCCACATAACATCCCGTCTAGCGATCGCAGAATTATTGGATCAGAAGCGAGTTATAAATTCGGTAAAGGTAATAGAAGGCAACACGCTTTCTGATGTTTTAAAAATTCTAAAATCAAATAGTCATATTGACTCAAAATATGCGGGGCTTTCTTCAATAAAGAACCCATTCGATCCGAAAGTCTCGAATCTTGAGGGAGTTACTTATCCAGCGAACTATAGTTTTCCAAGGAATACCAAGCTAGTTGATGCAGTTTCAGCTATGGTTTCGCGATTTTCATCCAGTACGGAATTTGCCTCCCTATTGGCGGCAAAAGGGAAATACTCACCTTATCAATTATTGATAATCGCTTCGATGGTGCAAATTGAAGGAGATTCAAATAGTTACGAAAGAGTTGCGCAAGTTATTTTCAATCGTCTTGCAATAGGTATGCCACTCCAACTCAATTCAACGGTCCAATATGCTGCAGGACTCAGAGGCAAAATTGCCCTTTCCAATAAATCGACTCAGATTTCTTCGCCTTACAACACCTATCGCAATCAAGGCTTGCCTCCGACCCCAATATCGATAGCTGGCCCGTCGGCAATAAAGGCCACCCTTCATCCGATGAAAGGGGATTGGCTTTACTTCATAACCGTAAAGCCGGGCGACACGAGATTTACAAATTCTTTTTCAGAGTTCTCGAAATGGAATACTGAGTTTAATAACAATGTTGCTAATGGAGTTTTCAAGTGATTAAAGCAGCTGTCCTAGGATCACCGATTTCACATTCGTTATCTCCTTTGATTCATAGAAAGGCTTACGAAATCCTTGGCTTAGAGGGGGATTACTCTGCAATCGAAATTGATTTGAAGGGTTTTCCGGATTTTTTCGAGAAGGCATCTAGTGAGAATTGGAATGGATTTTCGCTGACGATGCCACTTAAGGAAGCTCCGTTTGAAATGATTTCAGATATTGATCCAATTTCAACGCGAATTAGGTCAGTTAATACTTTGATACAAAGTGGTGGCCATTGGCGAGCACTCTCGACTGATTTCTTAGCGTTCAAAAGTTTAATCAATTTAAGTAAAGGCTCCCAGGTAGCGATCATTGGTGGTGGCGGAACGGCGCGCGCTGCGATTGGAGCGTTAGAGGGTCATGACACTTGTGTAGATGTCATGATTCGAAGTAAAGCAAGAGAAGATTCCTTATCAATCGCAGCTGGGGATTTAGAACTTAATTTTCTGCCATTATCCGGTGATCTAGAGAAATACGACTTTGTTGTGAGTACAGTTCCAAAAGGTGTTATGGATCCATTTGCTCCAACTATCTCAAATACAAATGGCGCGCTTTTGGAATGTCTCTATGCGCCATGGCCAACGCAATTGGCAAAGAAATGGCAGGAGCTAGGTGGCGAAGTAATCTCTGGAATTGATCTATTAGTTGAACAAGCACTGCATCAAATCAATTTGATGACAGGGGTAGATTTCGATTTTGATGTAATGCGAAAACTACTGCTTGTAGAAGCTTGGGGATCCCAAGAGAACTAGATAAGGCTTCTAACTCTGATATTTTCTCTGTTAGATACCCTCAGGATGTGGCTCTTCACGGAAATGCCTATGTGCTGGCAATTATCTATTTTGGTCTTCGTATTTGCATCGCGGATCTGACCTTTCGAGTGATTCCAAATGTCGAACTTCTCCCGATTTTGGCTTTGCAAATCTTTCAAGGCTTTACCTATGACGGTATCTTCTTCTTTCTGACCATATTTGCATTTGGCTTATTGAGATTGCCATTCTTGGGTTCGGGAGATATCAAGCTTGTTGGAATTCTGGCAATTGGCATCTCTTCTCTTTTACAGTTCGAGGCCTTCATTTTCATTGCTCTATGTGTTGGGATATTTTGCTCGATTCCAAATCTTCGCTTAGGTAGAGCGGCTTTCGGGATGAGGGGAACGGTGGCCTTTGCGCCATCAATCCTTATCGGATATCTCTCTGTGTGTAGGGCCTAATTTCGCGCAAAGTACTCGCTTGATCTGCAAGAATAAGCACCATAGATTCGAGATGATTACGGGGTTTTAAGTGATTCGTTGGTTAACAGCAGGAGAGTCACATGGACCTGCGCTAAGTGCGATCCTTGAGGGAATGCCTGCCCATATCGAAATTTCTAAAGAGATGATCGATGTTGATTTGAAGCGTCGACGTCTTGGGTTTGGTCGAGGTGCGAGACAGAATTTTGAAGCGGATCTAGTCTCTATTCTTGGAGGCGTAAGGCACGGAAGAACACAGGGCGGTCCAATCGCAATTGAGATTGCAAATTCGGAATGGCCAAAGTGGTCAAAAGTTATGGCCCCGGAAGTTGTTGATCAATCTGAACTTGCTGAGTTAGGAAGAAACGCACCGCTTACAAGGCCACGGCCGGGCCACGCCGATCTGGCTGGGATGCAAAAGTATGCTTTTGATGATGCAAGACCAATTCTAGAACGTGCCAGTGCAAGAGAGACTGCTGCAAGAGTTGCCCTTGGTGCAATTGCCAGAGCTTTTTTGAAGCAAGCAATCGGAATTGAAATCATTAGTCACGTGGTTGGAATCGGATCGATTCAAGCACAAAGTAATAGCGCTTTACCCGTGGCTAACGATCGCGAGAAAATCGATGCCGACCCAGTTCGCTCTTTTGATTCCGCATTAAGTTCAAAGATGGTTGCAGAAATAGAAGCGGCACATTCAGATGGTGACACCCTTGGGGGCGTGGTCGAGGTGATTGCCTACGGGCTTCCCGTCGGACTCGGTTCACATACTCATTGGGACCGCAGATTAGATTCAAAATTGGCGGCGGCTCTTATGGGAATTCAAGCAATCAAAGGCGTTGAACTTGGGGATGGATTTGAATCTGCCAAGCGACGTGGTTCGGTAGCCCATGATGAAATTGAAAAAAATTCCAATGGGGAAATCACTCGAAGGACTGGAAGAGCTGGTGGTACAGAAGGCGGAATAAGTAACGGGGAAGTTCTTCGAGTTCGTGCTGCGATGAAACCAATTTCCACTGTTCCACGCGCCCTTGACACGATAGATGTTGCCACGGGCGAAAGCGCCAAGGCGATAAATCAGCGTTCTGATGTTTGCGCTGTGCCTGCCGCGGGGATCGTTGCAGAGGCGATGGTTGCTCTTGTATTAGCAGATGTTGTTCTTGAGAAATTCGGTGGAGATAGCGTCGAAGAAGTTACGCGCAACTATAAGAGCTATCTAGATTCTCTGGTCATTAGTTAATGGCCAATGCAATCTTGATTGGTCCTCCCGGGGCTGGAAAATCATCGGTTGCCAGATCACTCGCTAAATTGACCGATAAACCTGTACTAGATACCGATCTCTTGATCGAAAAGAGATGCGCAAAGAGTATTTCGGATATTTTTTTAGAGGACGGTGAAGAATTTTTCCGCAAGGAAGAATTGATTGTCGTACTTGAAGCCCTTAGGGAAGCCGGATCGATTCTAGCCTTGGGTGGCGGTAGCATTTTAAATGAGCAAGCCAGAACTGCATTGACCGCTAGTGGAAGACCAATCGTGTTCCTTGATGTTTCGATTTCTAATGCGGCGCCACGGGTTGGTTTTAATAAGGACCGTCCGCTTTTAACAATGAACCCAAGACAGCAGTGGATTGCACTTATGGAGAATCGCAGACCAATCTATGAGTCTCTGGCCACGATCACAGTCAATACTGATAACCGTAAACCGGCCGAGGTAGCAGAAGAGATAGTTGAGAAATTGGAGTCTTATAGATGAGCCGCATAACGATAAATGCAGAGCATTCATACGATGTTGAAATAGATATCTCATGGGCGAAAGAATTTGAAAGAATTCTCTCTTTGCACAACAAAGTTCTCGTTCTGGCTCCAGAAGAGATTGCTAACTCGTTAGAGTTAAATAAAGTTTCTAATCAAGAGGTTTCCTTTTTGCATTTACCGCAAGGGGAGTCTGCGAAAAGTGTCGCTGTTTTGGAAAAAATTTGGGATAAAGCAGCCCAGGTTGGGTTAACCCGAACAGATGCAATAGTGGGAATCGGTGGCGGGGCTACAACTGACATCGCCGGCTTCGCTGCGGCAAGTTGGTTGAGAGGTATCTCTTGGTATGCATTTCCAACTTCAATTGCTGGAATGGTAGATGCTGCAATCGGCGGCAAAACGGGATTGAATACAAGTCATGGGAAAAATTTAGTTGGAGCTTTCTACTCACCCAAAGGTGTTTTCATTGATTTATCATTTCTTTCTACTTTGCCAAGCCGTGATTACAAGGCTGGCATGGCAGAGGTAGTGAAGTCCGGGTTGATATCTGATTTGAAAATTTTGGACCTTCTCTCTGATACCAAGAAGAATATTGCTGAGTTGATTGAGCG
>CANBVR010000012.1 GCA_947372965.1 Actinomycetota bacterium | reverse complement strand
CATAAGTCTGAATTCCAGCACAATTAACTAGGTAATCGATCTGGCCGTACTTTTCGCCCACAGTATTTACTGCTGCCTTTACCTGCGAATCGCTCGAGATATCAACTTTTATACCTGAGATTCGATCACCAAACGAGGCTAATTCCTTCTTTGCAGCATCTAGTCCAGCCTCATCTAAATCAAACATGACTACTGTGGCGCCATCATCCAGCAAACGTTTGGTACTTCCAAAACCAATTCCCTTGGCTCCCCCAGTAACTATTGCGATCTTCATGATTTAACTCCTGATCTTCGCGCCATTTGCACGAACTTCCTTGAGATTTCTAGCTCCTGTCAAGGCCATGCCATTAACCAATTCCCGGCGCATTAATTCAATTACTTTATTCACGCCACGTTCTCCATCAGCCATGATTCCGTATAGATATGCCCGACCAATAAATACCGCCTTGGCGCCAAGTGCTATTGCAGATAAAACATCGAGGCCAGACATAACAGCGCCATCGATATAAACATCTACTTTCTTACCGACCACTTTCACAACTTCAGGCAAGATCTCCAAAGGAACTGGGCCACGGTCTAATTGGCGACCACCGTGATTTGAAAGAATGATTCCTGAAACCCCAAGCTTTGCGACTTCCTTTGCATCTGCCACACTCTGAATTCCCTTAACAATAATTGGGCCATCCCAAACAGACTTGAGCCATTTAATATCGGCAAATGTTGTGGAGGGATCAAAGATCAGCCCGGCTAACTCTGAGAGCGGTTTATCCCAACCACGAAAGGCTGCGAACTCTAACTTTCCAGTGGTGAAAAGATTGAGCCACCAAATTGGCTTTCGAGCGATTGCAAGGACTGTATTTAATCTAATCTTTGGTGGAATTGTTAGACCATTTCGGTTATCACGATAGCGAAGGCCCGCAACGGGTGTGTCCACTGTAAGAATCAGCGCTTCAAAACCAGAATCTTTTGCTTGCTTAATAACCGCCAAAGAATCTTTGCGATTCTTCATTACATAAAGTTGGAACCACTTACGTGCGCCCGGTACTGCTTGGGCTAACTCAGCCGGAGAAGTTGTTCCCATAGTAGAAAGTGAATAAACCAAGTTCTTTTCAAAGGCAACATTAGCAACTGCAGGCTCACCAACATGGTGCATTAATCTGGTGTAACCAGTTGGGCTAAATATGATTGGTAGATCTACTTTCCTACCCAAAATTATTTCAGAGGTATCGATTAAAGAGACATCACGCAAAACCTTGGAATTGAATTCAACTCGATCCCAGGCATCGCGAGATCTGGCATAGCTCACTTCGTCGACCGCTGAGCCCTCAACATAATCAAAGACAACTTTTGGGACGCGCTTTTTGGCCACCTTTGCAAGATCAGAGACGGTTTGCGCCCGATCCAGCTTTCCCTTGTATGGATTTAGCGAAGGAAGTTTGAAATCTATGAGCGACCAGAAATAAGGAAGGCTGGGAAATTTGCGCTCACTTTTTAACATAACAATAATTTACCCTACAATTACCTTTCATTGAATGCATTATGAGGAGTTTCTGAGTGGCTGATTCAAGTTTTGATATTGTATCTGAAGTCGATCGCATGGAGGTTGATAACGCTTTCAATCAAGCTGATCGTGAAATTTCTACACGCTTTGATTTTAAGAATACCGACAGCAAGATTGAAAAATCTGGAGAAAAGGTTTTGATCGAGGCGCAATCAGAAGAGAAGGCAAAGGCAATCCTAGAAGTATTTAAGGACAAGCTTGTGAAGCGTCAAGTTTCTTTAAAGCACCTCGAGTCAACCGATCCAGAACTGAGTGGCAAGATTTATAAGATTGTGTGCACACTAAAAGAAGGCATCTCTACCGAAAATGCAAAGAAGATTGCAAAGAAAATTCGTGACGAAGGTCCAAAATCTGTGAAGACTCAGATCCAAGGTGAAACTCTTCGAGTTACTTCAAAAGATCGTGATGATTTGCAGACCACGATTGCTCTTGTAAAAGCCGGCGATTGGGATTTTGCAGTTCAATTTACGAACTACCGCTAATAGATGACTCGTTACCAAAAGGGTTTAATCTTCGGTTTCTCTTCCTACACAATCTGGGGACTCTTTCCACTTTATTGGCCATTACTTAAGCCTGCAAACCCGGTAGAAATTGTTTCGCACCGTGCAGTATGGTCGTTAATAATTTGTGTGATTCTTTTAATTATTGGCCGACAACTTAAAGAGACCTGGGCAATGTTTCGCTCGCCAAAAATTGCCTTTCGCTTTGCCCTCGCCGCAGCTCTAATTTCAGTTAACTGGTTGACCTACATTTACGCGGTAAATCACCAACATATCGTCGAAGCCTCCCTTGGCTATTACATGCAGCCGATCCTCTTGGTGGGTATGGGAATTCTCTTTTTTAAAGAGGAGATGCGCAAAATCCAGTGGGTGGCATTCTTTTTTGCTGTAGTTGGCGTCGTAATTTTGACCGCTGACTATGGAAGCCTGCCGTGGATCTCTTTTGCCTTGGCCTTCTCTTGGTCTTCCTACAGTCTGGTCAAAAAGAAGTTAAACCTAGGAGCCCTGCAAGGACTCGCGGTTGAAACCTTTATCTCGCTGCCTTTTTATGGAGGCTATCTGATTTGGCTTAGCTCTAAGGGCCAAGGCCAATTCGGCCACGGGGCCAAGCTTTCAATTCTCTTAATTGGAGCTGGGGTAGTTACCGCAGTTCCATTGTTGTTATTTAACGGTGCAACAACTCGAATTCCGCTCACTATGGTTGGGCTTTTCCAATATCTGACGCCAACTCTTCAGTTCTGTATTGCGGTTTGGATTCGCCATGAACCAATGCCAACTGCAAGGTGGTTTGGCTTTGTGATTATTTGGATTGCGTTAATTACCCTGGCTTATGATCTTTTAAAATCAGGAAGATCGAGTAATAACAGCGTCGCTGAGTTCGACTAAAGCAGCTTTGGCTTTTCCTTCTGGCAAAGTTTCTAAGTGCTTACGTGCCGAGGCGGCATACTTCTGAACAATCTCTTTTGCTTGATCCATCGCTTTGTGGGTTCGAAGCGCCTCAAGTGTGCGAATTACAATGGTTTCATCGACTATTGGGGCTGACAAAATCTTCTTTAGTTCGGCATCTGCCGGATCGTTTGATTCAAGGATTTGTAAAGTGACAAGAGTTGGAACGCCTTCGCGAAGATCAGTACCAGGCGTTTTTCCAGATTCTCCAGATGTACTCTCGATATCAATGATGTCATCAGCTAGTTGGAAGACGATGCCGATCTCTTCGCCGAATTTTGTAAGCGCCTCAACGACCTTTGTATCGGCGCCCGAGATTATTGCGCCATAGCGGGCACAAGCTGAAAGTAGTGAAGCAGTCTTGTCGGCGATGACTGAAATGTAATGATCTATTTGATTCTTGCCATCGGTGTGACCTTGCGTCTCAGTTATCTGACCAATTACCAGTCGTTCAAAGGTAAGTGCCTGAAGTCGTACGGCTTCCGGGCCAAGGTCAGCTAGTAATTGAGAAGTTTTAGCAAATAGGTAATCCCCCGTAAGGATTGCAACCGTATTTCCCCAGCGATTGTTTGCACTTTCAACGCCACGGCGAAGAGGCGCCTCGTCCATTACATCGTCGTGATACAAAGTTCCAAGATGTGTAAGTTCGCAGACTACTGCCGCTTCTTTAATTCCCTTTGCCTTCGGGTTGCCAAATTGAGCAGCAAGAAGAACCATCAAAGGACGAAGGCGCTTTCCGCCTGCATCAACTAAATGGCGAGATGTTTCAATTACAAGTGGATATTTTCCTTCGATGGCTTCGCGGAGAAATACTTCAACTTCAGCCATGCCAACAATTAGATCAGCCTCAAGGGCAGGATCTAAATTGGGAATACCGAATTGGGACATGTACCTAGTTTAGCGAGTAAAGAGTGCGAATGAATCTGCCGCATTTAGGAGTAGCGATGGGAAAAGACCCAAGATTATTGTCGCCAGCGCACAAATTGATATTGCAATCCGAGTCATTACAGACGGAATCACGACTGAAACTGAATCACTCTCTGGATTCTGGAAGAAGAGCATAACTACCACGCGCAGGTAGAAGAAGATTGCGATTGCACTTGAAAGTACACCAGCAACTGTTAGGTAAATATTTCCTGATTCATAAGCAGCCGAGAAGACTGCAAACTTTCCAATAAATCCGGCGGTAAGTGGAATTCCACCAAAGCTAAGAAGAAATAGGGAATATGTCGAGGCGGTAAGTGGAGCTTTCTTTCCAAGTCCGATCCAACGATTAACATCGCCTACTTCACCAGAAGAGTCTCTAACCAAGGTAACAATTCCGAAAGCACCAATCGTTGCAAAACCATAGACGACAAAGTAGAAGAGTGCGCCGGAGAGAGCATGTGAATTTAGTGAAACAACAGCGGTCAAAATAAAACCTGCATGTGCGATTGATGAGTACGCCAACATGCGTTTGACGTCACGCTGTGACCAAGCTGCGATGGCACCAAAGAGCATCGTTATTACTGCAATTACTGAAATCAGTGGCTTCCAACTCCATTGCGCGCCATCTAGCGCAACATAGAAAATTCGAAGCGTGGCACCAAAGGCTGCTGCTTTGGTGCAGGCCGCCATAAAGCCAGTAATTGGCGTTGGGGAGCCTTGGTAAACATCAGGCGTCCAGTTGTGGAATGGAACTGCGCCAACTTTAAAGAGCAGACCCACAGAGACAAAGGCGATACCAATTAGAAGAAATACATTGTTATTACCAGAGGTGTGGATGGCGGAGGCAATCCCGTTAAGAGTGAGTGTTCCGGAGTAACCGTAGAGAAATGCTGAACCCATCAAGAAGAAGGCGGATGAAAATGCACCAAGTAAGAAGTACTTAAGTGCGGCTTCCTGCGACAACAATCGACGACGGCGTGAAAGCCCAGCCATCAAATAAAGTGGCAATGAGAGCATCTCAAGAGCGACAAAAAGCGTTACTAAATCAGTAGCTACAGGGAATAGAAGCATGCCGGCAATTGCAAAGAGCGTAAGTGGAAAAACTTCCGTCTGTTGCTTGCCCGCTTGAATTGCGACAGATTCTTGGCTTGAGCCAGGAATAGCAGAAGCTTGGGCGGTGAAATTATCGGTATCAGCGATGAGCAAGAGTGCGACTAAAGATAAAACCAGAATTGTTCCTTGAATAAATATTCCTGCTGCATCGATTGATACTGAAAGCACTGCTGCGCCAGAAGAACCGCTACGGCGGATGCGAATAACCTGAACCAAGGCTGCGGTGAGCGTTACAAATGAAATAACTAGTTGGACACCAGCTCGACGAGTCTTAGATAAGAAAGCTTCGACCAGAACGCCTATAAGGGCGCCACCGAGGATGATGAGTATTGGAGCGAGGAGTGCGTAATCTAATTTAGGCGCGTTCACGATTATTTACCTGCCTTAGCGATTGGATCAGTGGCACCAGCGTGCTCCATAACCACTGCAGTGGTTGGATTAATTACATGCAGAACCGGTTTTGGGAAGAAGCCGAGAATTACGAGAATTGCAATTACTGGTGCAATCGCTACCTTCTCGCGAACTGTCAGGTCAGTTAAATTCTCATTTCCTGGAGTTGTCTCACCATGCAAGGTGCGCTGTACGACGATTAGTACATAAAGTGCAGCAAGAACAATTCCGGTGGTGCCGAGAATTGCTGCGAGTGGATACTTGGTGAAAGTTCCAACTAGAACTAGGAACTCACTTATGAAACTTGAAAGACCTGGAAGTGCGAGGGCTGACATTCCGGCTAAGAAGAATGACCAAGCCATGACAGGAGTTACTCGTTGTAGTCCGCCGAAATCTGAGATCTGTGAAGAGTCGCGTCGCTTAATCATCCAACCGGCAACTAAGAAGAGTGCGGCTGTAGAGAAACCGTGGTTAACCATATAGAAGGAAGCTCCAGAAATACCTTGCGATGTCATAGCAAATATTCCTAGAGTGATAAATCCAAAGTGCGAAATTGAAGTAAATGCGATCAGTGAATTAATATCTTTTTGACCGATTGCTAAGAAGGCACCATAAAGAATGGAGATGACAGCTAAAACAATAATGATCGGAGTGAATGTTTTTGTTGCATCTGGAAATAGAGTCATACAGAAGCGGATCATTCCGTAGGTACCGATCTTGTCGAGTACGCCCAACAACAAGGTAGATGTTCCAGCAGTCGCGCTCTTAGCCGCAGCCGGTAACCAGGTATGGAATGGCCAAAGCGGAGCTTTGATTGCGAAAGCGATGAAGAAGCCTAGGAATAACCAATTCTGAGTTGGCTTATCAATTGTTAAATGCGAGAGAGCAGTTACATCAAAAGTTCCACCATTTTGATTGGTAGAGATGATGTAAACGCCGATAACGGCTGCCAACATCAAAAGTCCACCGAAGAGGCTATACATCAAGAACTTCATCGCAGCAGCTGCGCGCTCTCCGCGACCGTAACCACCAATCAGGAAGTAGACCGGAATTAGCATCGCTTCGAAGATTACGTAGAACAAAAAGACATCTGTGGCTGCGAAGACGCCAATCATCATTGTCTCAAGAGTCAAAAGAAGGATATAGAAAGTCTTAACGCTCCAGCGGCCACCTTCTGATTCATTCCAGCCAGCGAGGAAAACAATAGGGACCAAGATTGCAGTCATTACGATTAAAGTAAGTGAAATGCCATCGATACCAACTGCGTAATTAATGTTGAAATTCTTAATCCATTGATGCGACTCCACAAATTGGAAATTTCCATCAGAACCATTGAACTTGTAAGCCAACCAAATTGAACCTAGCGCGACAACAAGTGAGGTTGCTAGGGCAACTTGCTTGGTTAGCTTTTCATTCGCTTTTGGTAACACTGCCACCAAAACCGCTCCAAGTAGTGGGATCAGGCCAAGAATTGTCACGATACTCATAGTGTCACCAACCAGATTGTTGTTACCAGGGCTAGAACACCAAGGACCATAACGAGTGCATAGCTACGGACATATCCATTTTGAATCTTTCGCATCGCAGTGGAGATGATAGAAAGCGAAGAACCTACCCCTCGGACGGTGCCATCGATAACTTGTTCATCGGTATAGACCAAACCTGTTGTGAGCTTCTGTCCTGGGTGCATAAGAACTGCTTCGTTAAAGGAATCTTGATAGAGATCTTTACGTGCAGCCGTTGTGAAGATTGAAACCTTGGTTGGTGCATCAACCGGAACTGTTCGGTACTTAAATACTGCGGTGAGTACACCAACTAGAACAAGTCCAAGTGCAAGAGATGAAACAACTGCCGGCTTTAAAAGCTCCTCATTATGTTCATGGTGGCCTGCATTGACAATTGGTTGTAGCCAATTAACAAGTGCGCTTCCTGAACTTAGGAGGAATCCAGATGCAACTGATCCGATAGCCAAGATCGCCATTGGTAGCCACATAAGAATTGGGGATTCGTGTGGATGAGCTTTGCTATCCCAACGCTTTGCGCCGGTAAAGGTAAGAACAATTACGCGCGTCATATAGAAAGCTGTGATTGCAGCTCCAAGAAGTGTGGCACCACCTAGAAGAATTCCCTTTGCTCCCCCAGCATTTAGTGCAGTTTCAATAATTTTGTCTTTTGAATAGAAACCAGCGAATGGAGGTACTCCAAGAATTGCCAAATAACCCAGACTGAAAGTAACTGCAGTTATTGGCATTGCTTTCGCAAGGCCACCGTAACGACGCATATTTACTTCATCATCCATGCCGTGCATAACCGAACCGGCGCCGAGGAACATTCCAGCCTTGAAGAAACCGTGAGTAAGTAGGTGAAGGATGGCGAATGCATAGCCGATTGGGCCAAGTCCAGTTGCAAGAATCATGTAACCGATTTGCGACATAGTTGAGGCTGCAAGCGCCTTCTTAATGTCATCTTTCGCAGTACCGATAATTGCACCGAATAACAATGTAATTGCACCTACGGTTACAACCATCGCTTGCGCAGTTGGCGAAGCATCAAAAACAAAATTAGAACGTGTTATTAAATAGACGCCGGCAGTAACCATCGTCGCGGCATGGATAAGTGCTGATACTGGTGTTGGGCCGGCCATAGCATCACCGAGCCAAGATTGCAATGGGAACTGAGCTGACTTACCAGCAGCAGCTAATAGCAACATCGCACCAAGAGCAGTCAACGCCGCTGGAGAAGCATGTGGTGCGCCCGCTTTAACGCCAGCAAATGTGACTGTGCCAAATTGAGTGAAGGCAATCATGATTGCAAGTGAAAGTCCGACGTCACCTACGCGGTTGGCAACGAAAGCTTTCTTTGCCGCTGTGGCATATGCCGGCTTCTGATTCCAGAAACCAATCAATAGGTAGGAAGCCAGGCCAACGCCTTCCCAACCAACATAGAGATTTAGATAAGAGTCACCAAGAACCAATAGCAACATGGCTGCAATAAAGAGGTTCAAGTATGCGAAGAATCGGCGACGATTATGGTCATGAGACATGTATTCAATTGAATAGATATGAATCAGCGTTCCAACGCCAGTAATAAGAAGGACAAAACAAATTGAAAGTTGATCTAGAAGAAGTGAGGCATCTACTTGGAATCCCCCAACGGAGATCCACTCAAATAACTTTTGAGTAAGTGGCCGATCTGTAGATGGGCGTGAGTGCATCTGGAAAAACTCATAGACGCCAATTACAAAAGTTGTGGCTGATACTGCCGTTGCGAGGAGGTGACCCCATTTATCGCTCTTGCGACCAGAAAGTAACAAAATTGCCGAGCTAAATAGTGGCAGGGCTATTAATAAAACTATCGCGTTATTTGCGTTCATTATCGCTTCAACAAACTAGCATCATCAACAGATGCTGATCGACGGGAACGAAATATCGTGACGATAATCGCTAGGCCAATAACAACTTCACACGCGGCAACAACCATAGTGAAGAACGAGGCAACTTGACCATCAAGATTTCCATTTAGACGAGAGAAAGTTACAAAGGCGAGATTTGCGGCATTTAGCATCAACTCAACACACATAAAGACCACAATCGCGTTGCGGCGAACAACTACGCCGACTGCGCCAATCGTAAAGAGTGCGGCAGAGAGATAAAGATAATTTGAGATATCCATTTAGTCCTCCTCCACTTCTTTCACTTCTAATTCAAAGATTGCGCTCTCCAACATATCGCCACGCGACTTAAGCGTTCCTGAGATTGATGCTGCTGCGGCAGATCCATCTGGAAGAAGCGCTGGAACATCAACCGCGTTGTGGCGAGCAAAGACGCCTGGCGCTGGAAGTCCAGCAGCCTCGGCAAGTGAGCTCTTTCGAAAACGTGCGATTGATTGATCGCGCTGGGCAGTACGTGATTTGGTGTTTTGGCTATGGGCCAAGACCATCGCTCCGAGCGCAGCGGTAATTAAAAGAGCGGAAACTACTTCAAAGGCCCAGACATACTTTGTGAAAAGTTCTTCAGCAAGACCTTGAACATTTCCTTTGACATTTGCAGTCTCAACACCGATGGCCTGGGCGCCAACAGTTGCGCGGCCAACTAGTGAGAGGAGTAATCCACCAAGACCAATTGCAGCAACAATTGCTGTTGCGCGCTGACCCTTAATGGTTTCTACTAATGAGTCAGATGAATCAACACCAACCAACATCAAAATAAAGAGGAATAACATCATTACTGCGCCGGTATAAACAACTACCTGAACAATGCCGAGGAAAAGCGCGCCTTCAGCAATATAAAAGAATGCGAGGGTAATCATGACCCACGCAAGCAATAGCGCTGAGTGAACTGCCTTCTTAGCAAAAAGCATTCCAAGTGCAGCGATAACTGCAACTGGCGCCATGATCCAAAAGAGAACTGCTTCAGGAGTTTTCGTTGCTCCCATTTGAAGTGCCAGATTAAGCATTACTTCCTCCTTTTATATTACCGAGGTAGTAATCAGTATGTGTCTTGCCATCCTGCATTGGATGAGGGGGTTGCAACATACCTGCGCGAAGTGGAGCCAATAGATCTTCCTTTTCGAAGATCAACTTCGAGCGCGAAGAATCTGCTAATTCATATTCATTTGTCATTGTCAGTGCGCGAGTTGGGCAGGCTTCGATGCAAAGTCCGCAGAAGATACAGCGGAGATAATTAATTTGATAAACCTTGCCATAACGCTCGCCAGGTGAGAATCGTTCTTCTTCAGTGTTATTAGCGCCCTCAACCAAGATGGCATCTGCTGGACATGCCCAGGCACATAACTCACAGCCAATGCACTTTTCCAAACCATCGTCATAACGGTTAAGTTGATGACGGCCATGAAAGCGTTCTTCTGTTGGAACTTTTCCTTCTGGGTATTGAACGGTATTTGGCTTCTTAAATTGCGTTACGAAGGTAACCCAGAATCCAAGAAGTTGTTTAAAGAATGAACCTGCCTCTTGATTTTCGATAGGGGCATTTGCCTTAGCTGCTGCGGCAAGGCCCTTATCGTTCGAGCGAGGTGTTAATGGGTTATCCATTTAGTTGCTCCGCTCTCTTTGTTGGTAATTCCGGAACTGGGAATGATGGGGTTGCTACTTCACCGAGAGAATCTTCAACAATTCGCTTCTTCTTGGCGCTCTCCATGAATTGCATTGCAGTGAGGATTACAAGAACTACGCCAACACCAAAACTTCCAACAACTATTCGAGAGGCCCCATTTTGCGACATCAAACGAAGAGTTGAGACGATCATGATCCAGATCAGACTTACTGGGATCAAGACTTTCCAACCAAATTTCATAAATTGGTCATAGCGCATTCTTGGCAACGTGCCACGGAGCCAGACGAAGATATAGAAGAAGAGCGAAACCTTTGCAAAGAACCAAATTAGCGTGAACCAACCACCAAGCCAGTTTTCGGTAAAACCAAGTCCTGGAAGTGCGTGGTAGCCGCCAAGGAATAAGGTGGTCGCGAGAGCAGAGACGCCAATAATGTTTACATATTCAGCTAAGAAAAAGAGCGCAAACTTTAGAGATGAATACTCGGTATGGAAGCCGCCAACTAATTCACCTTCGGCCTCAGCCAAGTCGAATGGGGCGCGATTGGTCTCGCCAACCATAGAGATTGCATAAATAACGAATGATGGGAAGAGCGTTACCCCAAACCACCAATTATGTTGTGCGGCAATAATTGCATTTGTTGACATAGATCCGGAATAGATAAAGACGGCAACTAAAGAAAGACCCATCGCCACTTCATATGAAATAACTTGCGCGCTAGAGCGAAGTCCACCAAGTAAAGGATAAGTAGATCCAGAAGACCACCCAGCTAGAACAATTCCATAAACTCCAAAGGAAGCTACGGCCAAGATATAAAGAACTCCAACTGGTAGATCAGTTAGTTGGAGCAAAGTCTTATGTCCGAAGAGGTTTACCACTCCAGTCATTGGGATTACTGCGAAAGACATAAAACAGGCAGTAACACTTATAACAGGCGCAATAACGAAAACAATTCGATCCGCCGCCGTTGGAATTATGTCTTCTTTCAGAGCCAACTTAACGCCATCAGCAAGTGATTGGATTGAGCCAAATGGCCCCGTACGGTTTGGACCAATGCGCATCTGCATCCAAGAAACAATCTTTCGCTCCATAACAATGGAAATCAGTGTTGCGAGCACACAGATTACGAAAACAAGTAAGCCTTTGACTGCCGTCAACCAGCCAGGATCTTTTCCGAGAAGTTCTAAAGTACTCATGCCTTTACCACCGTAACTTGGCCGCTTACAAATCCAAGGCTGGCAATTACCTGCGAGCCTTGCGAATTTCGTGGCACCCAGATTGTGTCATCTGACATTTGAGAAATAACAACTGGAAGTTTGATTGAACCAAGCTCTGATGAGATTCGAACTTCTTGACCATAAGTAACGCCTAGCTTTTCTGCTCGGCTTGATGAGATGTGGGCCGCTGCTTTGCGAGAAGTTCCCGCCAAATTAGCTTCCCCGAGTTGAAGTGAACCGAGATCTAGAAGTTGGCGCCATGAAGAAAGATTTAACTTATCCCCAGTTGGGCTCTTAGATGTAAGAGTAATCTTTGTAAATTCAGCTTTTGCACCATCCCACTTACCAACTGCTGCAATCTCACGACGAGTTGCTGAAACTGTTGGGAGTTCGATTGGTGCGCCTAATTCATCGGCAATCATCGAAAGAATTCTTACATCGCTTCGCGTAAGTGCATCAGTAATTCCCTTATCGAAGGCGCGAGAGCGCCCTTCCCAATCAAGGAAGGTTCCACTCTTCTCGACAACAGCGGCAACTGGCAGAACTACATCTGCAATGGCAGTTACTGAGCTGTGGGAAATTTCTAGTGATACGACGAAAGAATTTAGCAATTGAGAAAGAGCTTGGCTCGAGATATCAGCCGGATCAAGGCCACCGATAACTACTGCATCTAGTGCGCTTACATCATCGCTGACAAGATTGAGTGCTTCCAAAATTTCATTTGTTGTGCGACCTGGCGTAATTGGAAGTGCCGGTACCGACCAAGCAGTTTGAATATCTACGCGAGCAGATGTTTCTGAAATTGGGCGACCACCTGGAAGCAGATTTGCAATTGCTCCCGCTTCAAGGGCGCCACGTTCGCCGGCGCGACGTGGAATCCAAGCAAGCTTGGCCCCACTTTTATTAACAAGTTCTACTGCCGCAGATAGCGCACCCGCGGTTTCCGATAAACGCTCTCCTACTATTACAACGCTCTTCTCGGTTAAACCAGTTACATCTGAAATCGAAGTTATCAACTTTGCTTTTAGCTTTGTAGAACCACGGCTAGCAAATGGCGCATCGCTTGTAACTACTAGGCCACGCTTTTTTACCTGCTTGAAGATTCGAAGAAAAACAATTGGAGATTCATCTTCTGGTTCGAATCCAAGTAATACAACTTGATCTGCCTTATCAATATCTTTGTAAGTAGTAGTTGCGTTGACTGCTACTGATGCAAGAAAAGATGTCTCCTCAGCAGAATGTGGACGAGAGCGGAAATCAATATCGTTTGTACCTAGTGCAACGCGAGCAAACTTTGAGTAGCCATAGGCATCTTCAAGAGTTGCGCGGCCACCAACTAGAACTCCTGCACGTTTTCCTTTAAGTCCTGCGGCAGCTGCGGCTATTGCTTCTGGCCAAGATGCTTCATGTAATTCGCCATCAGCGCCACGAATCATTGGAGTTGCAACCCGCTCACGAGAAGACAAATATTTAAAAGCCCAACGACCTTTATCGCAATTCCACTCTTCATTTACTGATGCATCTTCTCCAGCCAAACGGCGAAGAGTCTTGCCGCGACGAATATCGGTGCGCATCGCGCAACCAGATGCGCAGTGCTCGCAAGCAGAATCAACAGAAACTAAATCGAATGGACGAGCGCGGAAACGATATGAGGCGCCAGTGAGTGCACCGACTGGACAAATTTGAACAGTATTTCCGGAGTAATAGGATTCAAACGGATCGCTCTCGTAAATGCCTACTTGTTGAAGGGCGCCACGTTCATTCAAGGTAATAAATGGATCTCCCGCAATCTCATCTGAGAAACGAGTGCAACGAGCGCAAAGAACGCAACGCTCTCTATCTAGAAGAACTTGTGATGAAATCGAAATTGGCTTATCAAAAGTGCGCTTAACGCCTTCGTAGCGAGATTCTGGTCGACCATTGCTCATCGCTTGGTTTTGAAGTGGACATTCGCCACCTTTATCGCAAACTGGGCAATCAAGTGGGTGGTTGATTAACAACAACTCCATTATTCCCTTTTGTGCCTTATCGGCAACCGGTGAAGTTAATTGCGTCTTCACGATCATGTTGTTTTCAACTGGGATAGTGCAAGATGCTTGTGGCTTTGGAAATGCACGGCCATTAATTTCAATATCGACCAAACATTGACGGCATGCACCAGCGGGCGAAAGAAGTGGGTGATCGCAGAAACGTGGGATTTGAATTCCCAACTTCTCGGCGGCGCGGATAACCAAGGTTCCCTTTGGAACTGTTACTTCAAAGCCATCGATTACAACGGTAATCATTTCAACTTCTGTTAATTGCTCTGGTGTCATTAGGAATTCACCGCCGCAAAATTAGTTGAGGCAACTGGGTCAAATGGGCAGCCACCATTGCGTTGATGTTCTAAATATTCATCGCGGAAATACTTAAGTGAAGAGATAATTGGAGCAACCGCACCATCTGCAAGTGCACAAAATGAACGTCCGGCAATGTTGTCGCAAAGGTCAAGAAGTTTTTCAAGATCTGCTTCAGTGCCTTTACCCGCTTCAAGATCATGAAGCATTTGCACCAACCACCAAGTTCCTTCGCGGCATGGAGTGCACTTTCCACATGATTCGTGCTTGTAGAACTCAGACCAGCGGAGGGCTGCGCGAACTACGCAAGTTGTTTCATCAAAGATTTGAAGTGCTTTTGTTCCGAGCATAGATCCAGCTGCAGATACACCTTCATAATCAAGCGGTACATCTAAATGTTCGGCGGTAAAAATTGGAGTAGAAGACCCACCTGGTGTCCAGAACTTAAGTTGGTGTCCCTTACGAATACCACCAGAAAGTTCAAGGATCTCGCGAAGTGTAATTCCTAGCGGTGCCTCAAATTGTCCTGGGTTTTCTACATGGCCAGAAAGTGAGTAAAGGGTGAAGCCCTTGCTCTTCTCGGTGCCCATTGCTTGGAACCATTCGAGTCCATTATTAATAATTGCTGGAACTGATGCAATTGATTCAACGTTATTAACAACAGTTGGCTTTGCATACAAACCAGCGATTGCTGGGAATGGTGGGCGCAGACGAGGTTGCCCACGAAATCCTTCAAGTGAATCTAGAAGTGCAGTTTCTTCACCACAAATGTAAGCGCCAGCGCCAGCATGAAGAGTCAATTCGAGATCGAAACCTTTGCCACCAATATTTTTTCCAAGATGACCTGCGGCGTATGCATCTTCGATTGCTTGAAGTAGTCGGCGATAAACATGTACTACTTCGCCACGAAGATAAATAAAGGCATGGTTTGCGCGAATCGCATATGAAGCGATGATGATTCCCTCAACAAGGACGTGCGGGTTAGCCAATAGAAGTGGCATATCTTTACAAGTACCTGGTTCTGATTCATCAGCATTTACAACTAAGTAGTGATCCTTGTTATCGCCTTGTGGGATAAATCCCCACTTACTTCCAGTTGGGAAGCCGGCGCCACCGCGACCACGAAGGCCAGAATCTTTAATCATTTGAATTACCGCATCAGGTTCCATACCAAGTGCTGTTGCTGCGGCTTTGTAACCGCCATGGCGTTTGTAACCTTCGATTGTGAATGAATCTTTCTCATCCCAATTAGCGGAAAGTACTGGTGAAAGTTTTGTCATTACTTCTTATCCTTCGCAATCTTTAAGCCGCGAAGTGAAGCCTCACCTGCAGAGATACCTTCATTAGCCAAACCGTCATTTAATCCTGCAAGCACGGCAGAATTTTCCCGCCACGTTCGCAATTTATTAGGCCCACGAGTTGGCGCTGGTGGATTTCCAGCACGAGCGGCATCAACTAAATCATTTACGGAGCGAGGTGTCTGGTTGTCGTAGAACTCCCAATTAACCATTACAACTGGCGCATAATCGCAAGCCGCGTTGCACTCAATGCGTTCTAAGGAAACTTTTCCATCCTTAGTTACTTCATGATTTCCAATTCCAAGGTGCTCGGATACAGATTCATAAATTGCATCTCCGCCCATAACTGCACACAAAGTATTAACACAAACACCAACGTGATAATCCCCGGCTGGCTTGGTTAGGTATTGGGTATAGAAGGTGGAAACTGCAGTTACCTCGGCAGTTGCCAATTCAAGCTTTTCTGCAATCTTTTCAATGCCACGAGGTGTTACATATCCATCGAGTGATTGAACATAATGAAGTAGGGGCATAATCGCTGAGCGAGAACGTGGATAGCGCGCAATGATTTTATCCATTGTCGCAATTTGTTCTTGTGAGAACGAAATGAAATCTTTATCTGACATTAGCGATCAACACCACCCATAACCGGATCGATTGAGGCAACAGCTCCAATAACGTCAGCGATCATTCCGCCTTCAGCCATTGCAGATGTTGCTTGTAGATTATTAAAAGATGGTTCGCGGAAGTGAACTCGATAAGGGCGAGTACCGCCATCAGAGACAAGATGTACCCCAGTCTCACCACGTGGTGATTCAACTGCGGCATATGACTGACCAGCAGGAACTCGGAAACCTTCAGTAACAATCTTGAAGTGGTGGATCAAAGACTCCATAGATTCACCCATAATTTCACGGATGTGATCTAGTGAGTTACCCATTCCATCTTTACCGACTGAAAGTTGTGCCGGCCATGCAATCTTCTTATCGGCAACCATAACTGGCTGACCTTCAGACTTATCTAACTTGTCACAAGCTTGTTCAATGATTCGAAGTGATTGCTCGAGTTCTTGCATACGAATCAAGAAGCGACCATAAACATCACAGGTATCTGTCGTGATCACATCAAATTCGTAATTCTCATAGCCACAATATGGCTGGGTCTTTCGCAGATCCCATGGCAGACCGGTTGAGCGAAGAACTGGGCCAGTAATTCCAAGAGTCGTGCAGCCAGCAAGATCTAAATACCCGATGTTCTGGGTCCGCTTCATCCAGATGGTATTTCCAACCAATAACTTCTCATTATCTTTAAAGTTTTTGCGCAATTGAGTAACGGTCTCACGAATGCGAGTTGTCGCACCCTTTGGAAGATCTTGTGCAACACCACCCGGGCGGACATAAGCCATATTCATGCGAAGGCCAGAGATATATTCGAATAAATCAAGAACCAGTTCGCGTTCACGGAAAGCAAAGATCATTGGGGAAAGTGCGCCTAATTCAAGAGCTCCAGTGCCAAGAGCAACCATATGAGAAGAGATACGGTTTAGCTCCATCATTAATACGCGAATTTCACTTGCACGTTCTGGAACATCGTTTGTTATTCCAAGAAGTTTCTCGAGTGATAAGCAGTAAGCAGTTTCATTAAAAATTGGTGCCAAGTAATCCATGCGAGTAATAAACGTTACGCCCTGGGTCCAAGAACGGTATTCGGTGTTCTTTTCAATACCAGTATGAAGATAACCAATTCCAGCGCGAGCCTCGGTAATTGTTTCGCCTTCAAGTTCTAGAACCAAGCGAAGTACGCCGTGAGTTGATGGGTGTTGTGGGCCCATGTTTACAACTACGCGCTCTTCTTTGGCCTGACCAATTTCAGTTACGAGTGAATCCCAATCGCCACCAGTTACAGAATAAACGCGTCCTTCTGTTGTCTCTTGTGAAGGTGCGTATGCATCTTGATTAATAGTCACTAGTAGGACCTACGTTCTGATGGAGCTGGAACAGTTGCACCCTTGTACTCAACAGGAATTCCACCAAGTGGGTAATCCTTACGTTGTGGGTGTCCTGGCCAATCATCTGGCATCAAAATTCTTGTTAATCCTGGATGCTCATCAAAAATAATTCCAAACATGTCAAAAGTTTCACGTTCGTGCCAATTGTTACCGGCCCAAACTTCAACGAGAGATGGGATGTGTGGATTTGAATCCGGAACGCTAACTTCCAAACGGATGCGACGATTGTGAGTCAATGAAAGAAGTGGATAGACCGCATGCAGTTCACGATCTTTATCTTCTGGGTAATGAACGCCGCTCACACCAAGACACATTTCAAATCGAAGTGATTGCGTATCACGAAGTTTGTAAGCAGTCTCAACTAATTTTGAAGCTTTGACGTGCAGAGTTAATTCGCCACAATGGACTACGACTCGTTCGATTGCATTTGAAAATTCAGGGTAAGCGCGTTCCAATTCATCGGTAACCTCATCAAAGTAACTTCCATAAGGACGTTCGGTTGAACCGGTACTGGCCGCAGCGCGAACTAGGCCACCGAAACCGGAGGTATCTCCACTTCCGTGGACGCCAAACATTCCGTGATCTTTAGTTAAATCGCTCATGCAAGAAGGCCATTTAATTGAATCGTGGGCTTAGCTGCGAGCGCAGCTGCCTCTACTTCACGGATAACTTGTTCACGATTTACGCCGAGTTTTTCACTTCCGATATGTTCGTGCAACTTCAAAATTGCATCCATCAACATTTCTGGGCGAGGTGGACAGCCTGGTAAATAAATATCAACTGGTACTACGTGGTCCACGCCTTGCACGATTGCATAATTGTTAAACATTCCACCAGATGAGGCACATGCACCCATTGCTAGAACCCACTTTGGTCCAGCCATTTGATCGTAGATTTGGCGAAGAACTGGGGCCATCTTGTTTGATACGCGACCAGCAACAATCATTAAATCTGCTTGACGAGGAGAAGCGCGGAAAACTTCCATTCCAAAACGGGCGGCGTCATGCTTGCCACCACCAAATGCCATCATCTCAATTGCACAACATGCTAAACCGAATGTTGCTGGCCAAAGTGAATTCTTACGCATGTAACCCGCGAGTTTTTCAACAGAGGTAAGCGCAAACCCCGCTGGTAATTTCTCTTCTAGACCCATAAGAATTAATCCCATTCCAATCCACCGCGGCGCCAGACGTAGGCGTATGCGACGAATACCGTTGCGATAAAGATGATCATTTCAACTAGACCAAATAGTCCAAGTTGATCGAAAGTTACTGCCCATGGATATAAGAAAACTATTTCAATATCGAAAACAATAAAGAGCATTGCAGTTAAGAAATATTTAACTGGGAATCTTCCACCACCTGCTGCTTGTGGTGAAGGTTCAATTCCGCACTCGTAAGCATCAAGCTTTGCGCGGTTATAGCGCTTTGGACCAGTGATTGCTGCAATAGCAACTGAGAAGGCACCGAATCCGAAGCCAATCGCACCTATGACGAGAATCGGTACATATGGGTTCACAGTTGTGAAGTCTAAGGGGTTAGCAGTGCTGGGTATAAGCGTGTGTGGTGGCTATCACTAAGGCTTTTTATAGCCGCTGTGTATCGCAACGATTCCAAATGTCAGATTTTGCCAGCCAACTCGCTCAAATCCCGCCCGACGAAGTTCGGCGGCAAGATCGGACTGATTTGGCCAGGCCATGATCGATTCCGCGAGGTAAACATAGGCATCTGGGTTTGATGAGACCTTGCGAGCGATAGGCGGAAGGGCGCGCATCAAGTAGCGCATATAGATGGTGCGGAAAATAAAATTAGTTGGTTGGGAGAATTCAACGACAACAATTCGACCGCCAGCTTTGGTAACTCGCAGCGCTTCTTTCAAAGCTGAATGTGTATTTGCCGTATTTCGCAGACCAAAAGAAATTGTTGTTACATCAAATTCGTTATCTTTGAAAGGTAAATTTAGTGCGTCACCTTGAGTAAATTTTAGATCAGGATGACGCTTGCGTCCGGCATCCAACATTCCCTTTGAAAAATCGAGTGGGATTACATCTGCTCCTGCATCCGCAAGTGGTCGACTTGAAGATCCCGTTCCGGCAGCGATATCGAGAATCTTCATTCCTGGCTTTGGTGAGATTGTTGCGGTAGCAACTTTGCGCCAAGCTTTTGTTCGGCCCAGACTTAAAAGGTCATTCAAGATGTCATAGCGGCGGGCAACGCCATCGAACATGGCAGATACATCCTCTGGCTCTTTGCCTAGATCTGCTCTACTCACCCGTATATTCTTATGGGAGTAGGCTTAGATCACAAATTGACCAGATATAAATCAGATTTAGAAGGGCCAATATAAATGTCACTAGTGAGTTCATCGAAAACCCTGCGTTCTGCAGTCCTTCCACGATCAACCGCACTTACACATCTTGGCCTTGTCCTTGGTGGAACTGCATTTATTGCTGCGATGGCGCAAATTGCAATTCCAGTTCCAGGTTCACCAGTACCAGTAACCGGACAGACTTTGGCAGTCCTCTTACTTGGAACTGCATATGGAGCAACACTCGGCGTTACAACTTTTGCCTTTTACCTATTGATGGGAATCGCTGGCGCACCAATCTTTGCCTCTGGTTCACATGGAATCTCAAAAATCGCTGGCGCTACCGGTGGCTACTTGGTTGGGATGTTGCTTGCCTCCCTCGTTCTGGGCGCACTAGCTGGTCGTAAGTGGGACCAACGTATAAAGACTGTTATCCCAACAATGTTAATCGGCTCAGTAATTATCTTTTCCTTTGGCGTTACCTGGCTTCATATTTATACCGGCCAATCATGGGCCTGGTCTTTTGATAAAGGCTTAACTCCATTCATCTTTGGTGAATTTCTAAAAATTGCTATTGCTTCGACGGCGCTTCCTACTATTTGGAGATTCGCCGCAAAGCGTTAAGCATGCCGGAATTTATTACCACCGAACTCCTCGGTGAACATCCCCAATTAAATTTAATTGCGATGGATCGCGAAATTTCAACTTCGTGGATTCGTGGTGGCGAAGGGCTAATTGGCTTTGGAATTTGGCGCAAAACAAGTGTCAAAGGAAATAATAGATTTTCAGATGCCAGAACTTGGTGGCACCAGCAATTAAATTCTCTCAAGATTCAAAATAGTGTTCATGGCAGTGGTACTGGGCCAATACTTTTTGCCTCATTTGCCTTTGAATCAAGTGAAGAGTCAGAGTTAGTAATACCTGAAGTAATTATTGGTAAAAAGGGTGGCAAGTCCTGGATCACTTGGATTGGGTCAGGCAAACAACCAACCCTAGAAGAGTTGGCCAAGATTGCTATTAATTCAGAAGTTTCCTTCTCTCAAGGTTCACTAAGTGATGAAGCTTGGAAAGAAAGAGTGGCTTCGGCAGTTTCACATATTAGAAGCGGTGATTTGGAGAAGGTAGTTCTGGCTAGAGATTTAATTGCGAAAAGCTCTACTGAAATTTCAACAAGATCGATAATTAATTTCTTGGTCGAGAATTACCCATCAACTTGGGTTTTCTTGGTTTCCGACCTAGTTGGCGCAACCCCAGAACTTTTGGTGCGCCTAAGTAAATCACTCGTAACCTCAAGAGTCTTAGCCGGCACTATTCGAAAGACTGGCGATGAGGCAAGAGATCTCGGTCTTGCCGCCTCCCTCGCAAAATCCTCAAAGGACTTGGAGGAGCATGAATATGCGGTTCGGTCTGTTGCGGATGCTCTTGCGCCATATTGTTCTTCAACAAATGTGCCAGAAGTTCCCTTTGTACTTCACTTGGCAAATGTCATGCACCTTGCAACAGATGTGACTGGAGTAGTAAACGAATCTGCAACCCCAGTAGATATCTTCACCGTTATCTCCTCTCTACATCCATCCGCAGCAGTTTGTGGAACTCCTACTGGAAAAGCCGATGCTTTGATAAATGTATTAGAAGGCATGAATCGCGGACGATATGCCGGTCCTGTTGGTTGGATCGATGCGCGCGGAGATGGTGAAGTGGGTATTGCACTTCGTTGTGGTGAACTATCGAAGGACCATAAAGCAATGCGAATCTTTGCGGGGTGTGGAATTGTTGCTGGTTCAAATCCAGAAGAAGAACTAGCTGAGAGTCAAGCTAAATTAAGTCCTATGCGCAACGCGCTTGAAGTCCGTTCGTAAACTTCTTTTAATTTTCTAGCATTAAGATCGCGGGTCGGAACCTCGACAATAATGAAATGAACCCCGATGCGATCGTGAGCGATCACACGGGAAAGATCTGAATCATTCTTAACAACTTCAACCTCTACTTTAAATGCTTTTGCAATCTGCGCGAGATCTTGATTTTGCGGCGTACCGAAGATTTCATCAAAACCTTTTACTCCTGCTTGTGGCAAGGTCGAGAAAATGCCACCACCATTATTATCAATAACAAATAAGGTTAAATTCGCCTTTGGAAGATTTGCCAGTGCTGAGAGGTCATGCAGGAAGGTCAGATCTCCAACAACTCCAAAACTTCTTTCAAATTGGGTTGCAATGCCAAAGATAGTTGAGAGGTTTCCATCAATCCCGGCAAGTCCGCGATTGGCAAAAGTAGCTAAACCACTTCGTGGCTTAGAAAAACCTTCGATATCTCTAATTGGTCTAGAAGATCCAATAAATAGTGCGGATTCATTGGGAAGTTCACGAGCGATCAAGGAGAGCGCAACCTGTTCTGACCAACCCTTCTCCGAATTGATAGCCTCACCCGCAATTCGTGAAACTTCCTTCCAATCAATCATCCAACTTGGATTCAAGGTTTTGATCTCTGGCTTTGGAAGTGTGAAGAAAACTTCAGTGCCCGTGCGCTTGCTATCAATTGAAGCAATTCGTGGATCAATCACATAGCTTTTTTCTGCGCTTTGTATGTAGGAATTAATACTTCGAGATAACGTTGTTCGTCCGATTACAATCACATAATCTGGTTTTAGATATTCACGAACTTTTTCATCAGCTAGAAAAATACTGGCGTGGGCACAAGCGCCAGAAAAAGAGAGGGGATCCTCTGCAATGATCGGCAGCCCCAGTTCATCTGCAAAATTGCGCACTTCTTGAAGATCAAAACCACCACGATCATGTCCTATTACTAAGAGGCCATTTCCGGTTGCACTCAAGACCTTGGGATTATTTATCTTTGCACTTTGTGGATTGATATGAAGCCCACTCAACCAATCACTTTTAAGCTGACTTTCATTTGGCAGTAGTGGCTCATCAAATTGAAGGTTCAGATGTACTGGACCACTATTCAATTCAATTTTGCTTGCTGTATACAGATCGTGCGTAATTACGCCCTTAAAGATTCCGACCTGATCAGTTGTTTGATTTGCTCCAGTCTTACGCAATCGCTCTGGCCGATCTGCTGTGATCACAAGCAATTTATTCTCGGCATGAAGTGCTTCTAATACTGCTGGATGGTAATTCGCTGCGGCAGTTCCGCTTGTGCAAATGACGGCAACGTAATTATTACTCGCCTTAGAGATTCCGAGTGCATAAAATCCAGCGCCACGCTCATCTAACTTAACATGCAACTCGATTAGCCCACGCTCTTTTGCTTCGTGAAGCGCAATAGAAAGCGGTGCATTTCTTGAACCGGGACTTAAAACATATTCACTAACGCCGGCCTCAATTAATTGTCGGATGGTAGCTCTGGCAAGATCAGTTGAGGTACTCATCTAAACCTCCTTCGGCCACAATCGATCTGATTCGTTCTTCCCACCAAAGTCTACGTTCTGGGCTCGCCTGGTACTTACTCAATAATTCTTCGTCTAGTTCCTGGCGAACAACCTCAAGGCTCCCATCAACCATTAACAATGATGGTGCGAGAACATCGCTAACAAAGAGTGATGTTGTTCCAAGTCCGCAGGCAAATTCCATCTCTGGTTGGGCTGCTGCTAAAGCTAATCCATGTGAGATTCCAATACCAGTATCAAGTGCGCTTGAAATAACAACTGGTAAACCAATTGCGCTAATTAATTTCTGGGCGCTTGCAAATCCCCCACTCGGTGCCCATTTAATAATTGCAACATCAGCACATTCCTTGAGTACTGATAAATCAGTATCTAGTGCCTTTCGGATTGACTCATCTACTGCAATCTTTAGTGGTACTTCTTTCTTGAGTTTTGCCAGATCGGTGAGCTCCAGACAAGGCTGCTCGATATATTCAAATACATTTCCAAAGCGAAGGTGAAAGTTATATAAATTAAGTAGAGCGGTTTGCAGATCCCAACCACCATTGACATCTAGGCGAATTTTGGCATCCGGGTTGAATTCCAGGGCTGCTTCGACCAAATAATTATCTTTTTCAAAGTCATCTACTTTGATTTTAATAGTGTTGGCGCCAGGAAAACCGCGCAGGATCCGTGGAACTTCATCAATTGCTACTTGTGGCAAGGTGGCGTTTATTAAAACTTTTTCTCGCAATAACTTGGGCCAAGGCTTATAGGCAGCTTCAAGTGCAGCCTGCAACCAGGTCTTAGATTCGTTAACCCCATATTCGATAAATGGTGAAAATTCACTCCACCCTTGACTCCCACGAAAGAGTGCGACTTCGCGAACATTTACACCCCGAAAATTAGTCTTTGTGGGGATTGCTACGATATTGAGATCTTGAAAGATCTCACTAAGCTCAAACATTTTTTAATTATGGACGCTTAGGAAACTTATTGAAGTTAGGTTCGCGACGCTCCTTGTAGGCATCGCGCCCTTCTTGTCCTTCTTCAGTCATATAGAAGAGCAAGGTGGCATCGCCGGCAAGTTGTTGTACGCCAGCCAATCCATCGTCGGCAGCATTAAGTCCGGCCTTGAGTAAGCGAAGTGCCATCGGTGAATGACGAAGCATTTCACGACACCAAGAGACTGTTTCGGCTTCTAATTCAGCGACTGGTACAACGGTATTTACCAGACCCATATCTAAAGCTTCTTGTGCATCGTATTGGCGACAGAGGAACCAGATTTCGCGCGCTTTCTTTTGTCCAATGTGCGCTGCAAGCAATCCAGCACCATATCCACCATCAAAGGATCCGACCATTGGACCGGTCTGACCAAACTTTGCATTCTCTGCCGCAATTGTTAGATCGCAAACGACATGAAGAACATGTCCACCACCCACAGCCCAACCTGCAACCATCGCTACTACTGGCTTTGGTAATCGACGAATCTGAATTTGAAGATCTAAAACATTTAAGCGGCCAATTCCCTTTTTCGCAAGCGGATCGTTACCGAGGTAGCCATCGTCGCCACGAACATTTATATCGCCACCAGAACAAAAGGCTTCGGTTCCAGCACCGGTAAAAATAATTACACCAATTTGATCGTTATCGCGAGCGAGGGAGAAGGCTTCTTGTAATTCAAAGAGGGTTTGTGGTCGAAATGCATTACGAACTTCTGGCCGATTGATTGTTATCTTTGCCATGCCTTCGGCAACTTGATAAGTAATGTCAGTAAAGCTCTCTCCACCTTCGCCAATCGCCCAATTAGGAATGGTTCGACTGCCTGGTTCGCGCTTAAACGGCTTGCTCACATTTCCTCCTATTAAATATATGGATAGCCTACGGCTGTTATGAGCCATTTTGAAATTGACCAAATAAGGGCGCTACTTTCAGGCGCAGGTCCGCAATCGATTGTGGTCAATACGACTGGCTCTACGGGTGAAGTTAAAGCCATCGAACTCTCACGTGAAAATCTTCTAGCTTCCGTCAACGCAACACATGGATATCTCGATGCCAAAGTTGGAGATGTGTGGTCGCTATTGCTCCCAACAAATCACATTGCAGGAGTAAATGTTCTTGCTCGAGCAATAGTTTTAGAAACAGAACCAGTATCCGTTTTGGAAAAGGCAGATTTTACGGCGATTGTTCCAACTCAACTTCATAAGGCACTAAATGGTGACAATGAATTACTTACTCACCTACAGGGCTGCAAAGCAGTTTTAGTTGGTGGTGCAGCTCTATCTGAACAACTATTGCAAAGTGCCAATTCAACAGGAATAAATGTTGTGACAACTTATGGCTCAACCGAAACTTGTGGTGGATGTATTTACAACAATCAGCCACTTGCTGGCGTTGAGGTAGCGATCACGCAGGCTGGTTTTCTGCAGATTAAAGGCCCGATGGTCTTTCAACCAGATTGGTACACAACTTCAGATTTTGCAGAGATTAAAGCTGGAAAAGTTTTTATCCTCGGAAGAGGTGATGATGTGATTATTTCTGGTGGTGAAAATATTTCATTGGTGGCAGTTGAGAGATTGCTTGGTGATGATTTCATAGCCTTCGGAGTGCCTGATGCAAAGTGGGGAACAAAACTTTGTCTTGCCTCCACTTCAGTTATTGACGTGGCCGCAACTTCGAAGTTAATAGAGAAGGCAATTGGTAAATTTGCAGTTCCTAAGGAGTTTGTAGAAATAGATGAGATACCTCTCAAGGGAATCGGCAAACCCGATCGTGTCACCGTGCAAAAGAATTACCTAAGTAAGTAAGAATATCGCCATGAATAAATGGGTAATTGGCTCACGCCCACGCACACTTCCGGCTGCGATCGCCCCCGTTCTAGTTGGCACTGCGCTAATTCAAATTAATGGAATTTCAATTAATTGGTTCAATGCCCTCTTGGCTCTTGCAGTAAGTCTTCTGCTTCAAATTGGAGTTAATTACTCAAATGATTATTCCGATGGCATTAAGGGAACTGATGCCGAAAGAGTTGGGCCGGTTCGGTTAGTAGCCAGTGGCTTAGCCACCGCAAAACAAGTTAAGCAGGCGGCCTATTTAACATTCTTCGCAGCATGTGTTGCTGGGTTGATTTTGTCACTTCGAACTTCTCCGTGGCTTATTTTGGTTGGGGTAATTTCAATTATCGCTGCTTGGAAATACACCGGTGGTGAAAACCCTTACGGTTACAAAGGCTTTGGTGAGATTTCCGTCTTTGTATTCTTTGGAATCGTTGCGACCATGGGAAGTTACTTTGCCCAGAGCCAGAAATTAACCTGGCAAGCGTTTCTAATCGCACTTCCAATGGGAGCCCTGGCATGTTCACTTCTAGCCATAAATAATCTGCGCGATCTTCCAAAAGATCTTCTTGTCTCTAAGAAGACCTTGGCTGTCCGACTCGGAGATAAGCGGGCACGCACAGCACTTCTTGTACTACTGATTGTTGCTCAGCTCTCAAGTGCGCTAATTTTTCAAATCACACCTTGGGGTTTAATAACCCTGCTTTCGCTCCCGCTAACTTTTGCAATCTCTAAAGAGATAATGGGCGGAGCGAGTGGAAAGGCGCTAATTCCACTGCTTGGTAAGACTGGAAAATTACAACTCGCGATGGCACTGTTAATAACTCTCGCACTTACTCTCGGCAGGGCCTAAACTCCAGACATGCTAAGAGCCCTCTTCACCATCTTTATTATTGGTTTCACGCTCTATTCATTCTTTGATTGCGCTCGAACTGATCAAGACCAAGTTAGGAAACTTCCTAAATGGGGTTGGCTTTTAATTATTTTGCTCTTTGAATTCATGGGCGCACTTGCCTGGCAGTTCATTGGGAAACCGAAAGGTAATCGTGGTCCACGTACTCGCAGACCTGGGAAAATTATCCCACCGGATGATGATCCAGATTTCCTACGTAAGATCTAGTTACTTATAAACCGCTGTAGGTATGGCGACCAGTACCCCAGATATTTACGTAGATGTAATTAAATAAGAATGTCGAACCTGCGAATAAACATAACCAAGCTGCTTTACGACCGCGCCAACCAATTGTTACGCGAGCATGTAAGTAAGCGGCATAAGCCACCCAAGTAATAAAGGCCCAGGTCTCTTTTGGATCCCAACCCCAATAGCGCCCCCAAGCAGATTCGGCCCAGATCGCACCAGCGATAACCGCAAAAGTCCACAGTGGAAATACGAATGCGACCAGGCGATAAGAAAGTTGATCTAGAACCTCAAGTGATGGAAGCTTCTTTGCCCAATTTGGTCGTGGCAATGAGTTTGTTTCATACCGATCTAGAATTAAATAAGTTGCGGCGATGCAATTAGCCAATAAGAAAACACCACCAGAAATAATTGCAGCAGATACGTGAATCGCCAGCCAAGTTGATTTAAGTGCCGGAACAAGCGGAGCGCTTGGGCGATAAAGAATCGTGATTGCAGTTCCAAGAGTAAGTAATACTGCAATTGCAACTGGTAAACCTAACCAGCGAATTTTGTACTTAGCCAAGGCAAATAAATATGCACCCGAGAAGGCAAGCGCGCCAGTTATTGAGAATTCATACATATTTCCCCACGGCACTCGATGTGCAGAGATGCCACGGAAAATAACGCCGGCGAATAAGAAGTTGACTGCAAGAACCATCATCGCGCTGCCGATACGACCGAAGCGATCGGTTCGAGTGAAATCAAATTTTGTCTTTGCTTCATCGTTTTTCACAGAGAAAGCAACTTCAACTGCATGTGAAAAGAAGGCAAGGGTGAAGAGAACCATTGCTGAGTAAATTGCATAATTGGATAAGTAAGCCCAATTGCTAGATGACAATTACTTCTCCCCTTCTAATCTCTTTTTTAGCGCAGCTAACTCTTCTTCTAAGCCTGGAGTGCCATTCTTTGCAAGGCCAGCTATTTCAACCTTTTCGCCAACCTTTACCCAAATTCTGCGCTGTCTTGTAAAGAGTGAAAGTAGCAGACCAAGGATCGCAAGTATTGCACCGTACAGTGAGTAAAACTTACCTGGGTCACTTACGATTTGTAGATTTACCCAAGGCTTCCAACCTTCAAATGTGATTGAACCCTCACCGAAGTTGTAGGTCTCATGTAATTGCAATTGCATTAGTGCAATTCTCGACATCTTGGTGGTATTTAGTCGGTAAACCGATTGTGGCTGACCAGAATCTAGCCCAAGATTTCCAACCCAAGCCGAAAAGAGAAGTCTAGGATCTAAAACTTCAGGATAAGTTGAGAATGCACCGCGCTTTGAATTGCGATCGTAAGTTGGAATAAATGTCGCCACAAATCCCATTTGTGGATTCATATCAGGAAGTTTGATTGCGCCTGTTGAAGTTAGATTTCCATCTTGCGGAAGGAAGACTGTCGCACCTTGGAAAGCAATCTTTCCGCTCTTATCTCGGATTGTGACCATCGGAGAATAACCATTTGCCTGCAAATAAATTTTGGTATTTCCATAAGTAAGTGGTGAATTAACTTTTATTGTGCGTGCAATTTCTTTTGAACCAATCGGATTTGCTGCTAGAACAGAGAGTTTGTAATCAGATGGGGCGTTTGTCTTCAAATCATATTTTGCTTTGAAATCCGTGACGATCAGCGAGAAGGATGTCAGTGAATTCTCCGATTGAAACTTTCCAAATCCCAGGCTGTCATAAGATGTAGGTGTATTTATGAAGCGATCACCAACACTTACGATTGCTTCACCTTTCATACCAAAAAGTGAACCGATCCCAACACCAACGAGGATAAGTATCAAAGAAAGGTGAAAGAGTAGGTTTCCCGATTCCCGGGAGTATCCCTTCTCTGCAGAGATTGAGCCAGCCTCGCGACGAACTCTAAAATGTTTTGATCGCAACCATTGCTCGGCATTATCTAGGGCAAGTTCCTTATCAACTTCTAAAGTGCTTGGAAATTCCATTCGATCAAGGAATTTTGGTGTCAATGGGGGCTTTGCGCCCAACGCTTTTACATGTTCGATAGTCCGCGGCAAGACACAACCTATTAGGGAGATAAAAAGCAAGAGATAGATCGCACTAAACCAAGGTGAGCTATAAACATCAAAAATCTTGATTCGATCAAGCCAAGTTGCAAGCGTTGGATTTTTTGCGAAGTAGGCCGCGACTTTCATTGGATTCTGTGATCGCTGCGGAAATAGTGACCCAGGAATAGAGGCAATCCCAAGTAACAATAAAAGCATGAGCGCTGTGCGCATACTTGTTAATTGGCGCCAAGCCCAGCGGAAAAGCGAACGTCCCCTTAATTCATTCATGCTCATTTAAACCACCGGAATAAATCCTGAGATTAAATCTCGCAAGTTATTCATCAAATCATTCCAAAGCCCAGTTACTTGAAGAAGTCCAATAAGAATAAGAAAAATTCCACCGATGAACGTTAGGTGATTTCCGTGGCGTGCAATGAACTTGCGTAGGCGCTTTGATTGATCGAAGAAGATTCCTACTAATAAGAATGGAGCGCCGAGTCCCAAACAGTAGGCAAAACTTAAGATTGCACCTCGAAGTGCACTCGAAGTTTCAAATGAGAGAGCTTGTACTGCGCCAAGCGTTGGACCGATACAAGGTGTCCAGCCAATCCCAAAGAGGAAACCCAAAACTGGCGCTCCGATTAACCCAGTACGAACCTTCCATTGTGGCTTGAAGGAACGGTAAAACTTCTGATTGAAAAGAAAGATCGCGCCCATGGCAATTGTGAGTAGACCAAGAATCACTGAAATTACATTTGAGTGGCTATTTATTTTTGCACCAAGGGAACCGAATAAAACGCCGTAGGTAATAAATAACGTCGAGAATCCGATTACAAATAAGAGCGAACCAAGTGCAGCGCGGCCACGACTTCTAACTTCGGTCATACCTGCTGCATAGGAGAGATACCCGGGGACCAGTGGCAAGACGCAAGGTGAGAAAAATGAAATAGTTCCGGCAATTAAACTTATAAAGGCGGCGATTATTAAGTTGCCGGTAAAGATCTGATCGACGAAGAAGCTATGCATTTACAGCACCGCCAGAGACTTTACTCAATACATCCTGCAACATTGCCACAGTTGCTTGCCCACTTATGCGCGCCGCGACTCTACCTTTTGAATCAATCACCAAAGTTGTAGGGATCGCATTTGCTGAGAGAGAACCTTGAAATTTTGCAATGATCGCATCATCAACGAATGAAGGATAAGTAATCTTAAATCGCTCGGTAAATCTTTGTGCAGAAGTTAAATTATCGCGAGTTAAAATTCCAGCAAATTGAATATCTGGATTCTTTTTTGCAAAATCCTCAAGTGTTGGTGCTTCTGCGCGACATGGAGAACACCAAGATGCCCAGATATTTAGAACGGTTACTTTTCCTTTTGCAAGAGTAAGCGATCCACCAGAAAGGATCTCTCCAGATATATCTGGCGCAATTTTTCGATCAGATTCTTTGATAATAATTGCCGAGCCATTGCCGGAGACAAATGAATTTTCATTTGCTTTGGAAAGACCCCCGCTAGAACAACCGGTGAGTAAAAGAACAACTGCGAGCGCAAATAGTTTCTTCATTTATTGGGGAGCAAATGCTTTGCTGGTTCTTGATAGCTAACGCCACTGATCGCGCCTTCATCATCTAAATGAAGACTTGTCACCGATGCCAAAGTGCAGATCCGTTTGCGTGGATCGTGCAACATCGGACGGCCTTCTATTGTCGAACGTAAAATCCAAATTGGAAGTTGGTGCGAAACTACTAATGCATCTTTTCCATTTGCCGCATCGCGCGCAGCAAATACTGCCGCCAACATACGTTCAATCTGTTCGTTATATGGCTCGCCCCAAGATGGTTTCCATGGGTTGCGAAGGTGCCACCATGATGCCGGATGGCGAAGTACACCGCTTCCTAATTCAAACTTCTTTCCTTCGAAGATATTTGCCGCTTCAATCAAATTTGCGTCAGTTGTTATCTGCAAGTTATGTGCCGCTGCTACAGGCGCTGCAGTTTCTTGAGCTCTTTGTAGGGGTGAAGCGTGTATCGCCCCGAGATCTAAATCTTTTGACCAATTGGCTACAACCTTTGCCATCTCTTGGCCCCGTGTAGATAAACGCCATCCTGGTTGGCGGCCATAGAGAATCTTCTCTGGGTTTTCGACCTCGCCATGTCGAAGTACGTGAATTGTTGCGGCCATGCGTGAATCATAACGACTCATATCCTTGGGCGCTAAGGTTGCCCCATGACCGAAAAAGCCAGATGCGCTGCCTTTTTCGATGTCGATAACACCATCATCCGTGGCTCTACTCTCTTCTTCCTTGGTCGTGGAATGTACCAACGCGGCTTCTTTTCCAAGCGCGATATCTCAACGTTTGTCTTAGCCAACCTTCGTTATCGACTTACAGGTACCGAAAATCCAGAAGAGATTGCAAAGTATCAAAACGCTGCCTGTGAATTCATTGGCGGCCACAATGTGAAAGAAATCATCGCAATCGGTGGTGATGTTTATGATCAATATGTTTCTCCTGCAATCTGGCAGGGAACAATTGAAATCGCAAATCAACATCTCGCAAATGGTGAAGAGGTTTGGTTAGTAACAGCTGCGCCGCAAGATATGGCAGAAATTATTGCTAATCGACTTGGATTTACTGGTGCGCTCGGTACAAAGGCAGAAGCTAAAGATGGGGTTTACACCGGGAAGATGATTGGAAGTTTGCTCCATGGAAAAGAAAAATCACTTGCTATTTCTGAATTAACAAAAGAACGCGGTATCGATTTATCTAGTTGTTATGCCTATTCCGATAGCCACCATGACTTCCCACTTCTTGAAACTGTTGGTCACCCCGCCGCAATTAATCCCGATACCTTGCTGCAGATCCGCGCAATTAGAGATAACTGGCCGATACATGATTTCCGCCGAGCCCGCGTCCTGAAGGCAACATTTGGACCAATTCTTGCCCGCATTGCAGCAGGCGCTACCTTCCTCTCGCCTTCACGAAAGCGCGGTTAAGCACCAGTTCAAAAGGTCGGTAAAGTAGACCCCTTATGTCTGCGAATTCCTTTGCCCAAGAGTTACGCGATCGCGATGATTCTGCGATTGTCGAACTTTTTGAGTTGCGACCGGATTTAATTTCACCAGTTCCCTCTGACCTCTCATCTCTTGCCGCTCGCGCCAACTCTGCGCCAAGTTTGATCCGGGCACTTGAAGGGCTAAATAAGCTCCAACATGAAATATTGACAGCTACCTGCGTACTTGAAGAGCCTTTTAGTAAATCCGAATTGGCTGCTGTTACTGATAAATCTGCAGCGCAGATTCTCGATCAACTCTGGACGCGGGCTTTGGTCTATAAAGATGGAACGAAATACCGCTTGCCGGGAAATATGCGAAACCTAATTGGTGATGAACCAGCTGGCCTTGGGCCGCAATCACCAAAGAAGATTGATTTTAAAGCGCTAAAGGATCTTCCAGAAGATTCAAAATTAATTCTAGATCGCCTAACTTGGGGTCCGCCGCGGGGACAAATCGCGAGTGTTAAGAATCCTGGCAAAGCTATAACTTGGTTGTTGGAAAAGAATTATTTAGAAGTTATGGATTCCCAGACGGTTGTATTACCTCGTGAAGTCGGCATTCATTTACGTGGCGGGAAGATCTACAAAGAACTACAAAATAACGTTCCAGAATTTTCTGGCACAGCCCGCAAGCAAAAGGAAGTTGATCGAGCAGCAATTGCCAATATCTCCAATTTCTTACGTTGGTGTGAAGAGCTTGCACACAATTGGTCGGATGAACCTCCGGTCGCTTTAAGGTCAGGTGGTCTTGGAATTCGCGACCTAAAACGAACCTCCGAGCATTTGGGAATTGATGAAGTTTGCACTGGATTTGTTGCCGAAGTTCTCTACCTTGCTGGATTAATCGTTATTGACACTGATGATCAAATTCTTCCTACCGCAGCTTTTGATATTTGGATGACTAGATCACTTGAAGAACGTTGGCACGGACTCATAGGCCTCTGGTTGGAAACATCACGTGTTGCCGGACTTATTGGGAAATCAGATGCAAAGAACATTGCTCCTTTAGGCCCAGAGTTAGATCGCGCCGGAATTGCCTCGATGCGGCGAACCACTTTAAATCTCTTAATCCAAAATTCTGAGAGCGACCCAAATTTGGCTTCGCTCCAAGCAATTATTAAATGGCAGATGCCCCAACGCTTTAACGCTGAATATATTGAATGGACCTTACGCGAAGCCGAATGGCTTGGCATAACTGGGCAAGGTTCAATCTCAACTTTTGGAATTGCACTTATCAACAACGATGAAGATCTTGGAGTTGAAGCTGCGTTACCAAAGCCAGTAGATCACATTTTGATTCAAGCAGATAACAGTGCCATTGCACCAGGTCCGCTTACTGTTGAACTTGCAAATATGATCGGCACTATTGCTGATATCGAAAGCCGAGGCGGGGCTACGGTTTATCGCTTTAGCGAAGGGTCCATTCGCCGTGGTTTAGATCATGGGCAGACTGGCGATCAAATTAAGGATTTCTTAAAGAAGACCTCAAAAACTCCGATGCCACAGCCTCTTGAATACTTAATTAATGATGTTGCAAAGCGCCACGGAAAACTTCGAGTTGGTATCGCTCATTCGTACTTACGTTGTGAAGATGAAGGAATTATCCAACAGATTTTGCATGATAAAAAGTTGGAGCCACTTAGGTTTAGAAAATTGGCGCCACAAGTTTTGATTAGTGACACAGATATCACAGAAGTCATTTCGATATTGCGTGAGTCCGGATATCTTCCAGCTGCGGAAAATGCAACAGGAATTTTAGTTTCAGCACCTGCAATTCGTCGTGCAAAATCAAGGCCAAAGCCGCCAAGAGTTATAAGTGAAGTAAGTGTGCCGAGTGAAGTGATTCTCGCATCTGCAGTTCGCGCGTTACGTGCCGGTGAAAAAGCATCAGCGCACAAGCCTCGAGAAATTCCACGTACAACTGCAAATGAAACTCTTGATCTCTTGCATCAATATATTGAAGAACAAGCAAGCCTGACAATCGGATACGCCGATACAAATGGTGGCGTTTCAAACCGATTGATTGACCCAATCTCAATCTCGCTTGGCACCTTAATTGCCCGAGATCACGCCACCGGCGAGATGCAGAGCTTCCGAATTCCAAGAATCACCGGCGTCAGTTTGGCGAAGTAAGGCAGAATTAACCTATGACGATCATCCATGACCTAAAGGCGCTAGTTGAGTTTGAATCTCCTAGCGAAGATTTGGGCGCCTGCCGCGGTGTTGTTGATCTGGCTGTTGAAATCGCAAATAGAAATCTTTCAATAAAGGCAGAAGTAATTGAAGAAAATGGCCGCCCAGTATTTTGGTGGGGCACGAAACATCCAGAGGTTGTCTTACTCGCACACTTAGATACCGTTTGGCCAAAGGGTTCTTTCCTTCCGCTTTGGCAAGAATCGGGCGATGTAGTCAAGGGCCCAGGAATCTTCGACATGAAGGCCGGTTTCCTGCAAGCACTTTATGCAGTTAAAGAGATTCCTGGTTGTGAAAATAAGGTTGCACTTATTGCTACAACCGATGAAGAAATCGGAAGCCAAACTTCTCGTGAATTAATCAAACGAGTAGCTGGTAAAGCAAAGGCAGTTCTTGTTTTGGAAGCATCGCTAAATGGCAAAGTTAAAACTGGTCGCAAAGGGACCTCGATGTACCAAATTGCTATTCATGGTCGTGCTGCACATGCTGGTTTAGAGCCAGAAAAAGGAATCAATGCCACAGTTGAGATTTCAAAGATTATCCAAATAATTTCTGACTTAGAAAGCTCCGAACATGGAACTACGGTTGTTCCCACTACTCTAAATTCCGGAACCACAACAAATACAGTCCCAGCCTTGGCAACTCTTGATATCGATATCCGTTCATTCTCATCGGCCGAATTAGCGCGAGTTGATGCCGCAATCAAGAATTTAAAGGCTTCACACCCTGAAGCAAGAATTGAAATCGCTGGTGGAATAAATCGACCACCACTTGAGGTTACATCTACCAAAGCGCTCTATGAAAAATTAGAAGCCGTTGCAAAAGCTATTGGAATGGATCCCATTGGTCATGCCTCTGTAGGTGGCGCAAGTGACGGCAACTTTGCTGCCGCAGCTGGCGCCCCAACTCTCGATGGCTTAGGAGCTGTTGGAGATGGCGCGCACGCACCACATGAACAAATTTTGCTCTCTTCAATTCCGTCGCGAGTAACCCTTCTAACTGCCTTTATTAAGGAACTCATTCGTGACTGATGGCCCATTAATTGTTCAAAGCGATAAGACGCTCCTTCTAGATATTGATCACC
>CANBVR010000011.1 GCA_947372965.1 Actinomycetota bacterium | reverse complement strand
AACGACTAGTCAAAATATTTTGCGTAAACCAAACCATAATTAAAGCTGCAAGTGCCGCGATCCAGAAATACCATTTATATTGCGTGAAATCTGCACCTAAAGATTTCGGCGGTGCGCCGACATCAAATGAAAGTCCTTGCTCTCCTCCAAGTACTCCAAATTGATTTGCTAGCGAAGGTAAGCCAACAGCAAGGGCCAAAGTCGATCCGGCAAGATATGGCCCACTTAGTCTTGCAGCAGCCCAGCCGAGTACCGAACCAAATGCCGCAGTAACTACAACGGCAATCGCAAATGAAACCAAAATCGATACTTTCCAATGGTTATGAGCTAAGACTGCTGAATAACCACCGATTGCCATTAAGGCACCATGGCCTAAGGAGATTTGACCAGAAAATCCCGTGAGCAAAATAATGGATGAGATCGCAACTACATAAACGCTGAGTGTTGCTCCTTGGAATACCCGAAGTTCATCTACAACGTTACTTAAGAAATATGCAATCAACCCAATCACAATAAATACTAATAATCTGATGGCGCGGTTCTTATGCATCACGACCACCTTTCTTGCCAAAGATTCCAGATGGCTTGATTAATAAAACCAAAATCAAAATTATAAAAGCAGAAGGGAAGGCCAATGATGTACTTACATATTCCAAGATAAGTGCCAGGCCGATTCCAAGAACCAATCCTCCAATCGCTGCGCCGATCATGCTTTCAAGACCACCAATTACCGCAGCGACAAAACCAAGGACGAGCAAAAGATCTAGTGAATTGGGCGAAAGGGAATTAGCAGGAGTAACCAAAACGCCGGCAACCGCGCCGGCTCCACCTGCAAAAGCCCAGCCAATTGTGCGAACTAAATCAACGCGCACACCTGCAAGGCGTGCGATTTCTGGCTGAAAAGCTGCCGCGCGAAGTGAAAGACCTAAATTGGTGCGCTGGAAGATAATTGAAAATGCAACCATCACCACAATGCAGGTAAATACCGTGAGCAAGTTATATGGGGAAAAAGGAATTGTCGTAGTCCCAAAAGTAAATCCGTGAGTACTAATTGGAGCTTTGTAAGCCCGAGCGTCACCTCCCCAAATCATTCCAACAACTGAGCGAATCATCCCCAGCAAACCTAGCGTGATGATTACTGGTGAAATTGAGGCAACCGGTCCAGATTTGACTCTCTTATTTAACGTACGAATTAAGAAAATATCTACTAGCGCTCCGATTATTGCGCCAGCTACTAGTGCAACCGGGAGTGCCAACCAATAATTATCTGTCCGAGAAATTATTAAATAACCTAAATAAGTTGATGCAATCGCTTGGCCAGCTTGGGCAAAGTTAACAACTCGAGTTGAGCGCCACACTAAAACCAGCGCAAGTGCCATCAGGCTATAAATTGATCCAGAACTAATTCCAATTAGGAGCGTACTAATTAATCGCATAATTAGTACCCCAAGTAAGCTGCTTGAAGGGCTGGGTCACTTGTTAAATCTTTTGACTTCCCGGTTGTCACTAACTTTCCTAAATTAATAATTATCCCGATATCTGCTATTCCGAGCGCACTCATTGCATTTTGCTCAACTAGAACAACAGTCAAACCAAGTTTGTGGCGCAAGGAATCTAGCGTTGAAAAGATTTGCTCAATTATTAATGGTGCCAAGCCAAGTGATGGTTCATCCAAAAAGAGTAATTTTGGTCTGGAAATTAGGGCGCGGCCAATCGCCAGCATCTGTCGCTCACCACCAGATAACGTATCTGCGCTCTGTGAAAGACGCTCACCTAGCCTTGGAAAGAGATCAATTACTTCATCAGTGGCAACTGCGACATCTTTTTTATCTTTTCGCCAAAGGCCACCTAAGGCCAAATTCTCCTTAACCGAGAGCTCTGGAATAACTGTTTTGCCATCGCTTACATGCAAGATTCCACGACGTACTAAATCTTCTGGCTTGCAATTAAGTATTGATTCGCCCTGCCACGACGCGCTTCCACTTACCGGAGTTTTTAGCCCAGATAGCGTGCGAAGAAGTGTGGTCTTACCCGCGCCATTTGCACCAATTACTGCTGCTAGTTCTTGTTCTTTTACTGAAAAGGAGAGGCCATCGATCGCAGTAATCGCGCCATGTCGAACGGTGAGGTTATCAATAATTAAACTCATTTTTTAACCGCCGCGCTTCCAAGATAGGCCGCGATAACTTCAGGATTATTTCGCACTGATGCGCCATCACCACTTGCAATAACTTTGCCAAAGTTAAGGACATAAATACGATCACAGACTGACATCACGACATCCATGTGGTGTTCCACAATCAGAATTGAACATCGCCCGGAGATCGCCTTTATAAAGCCATTCATCCATTCAATGTCTTCAGCACCGAGGCCGCCAGCTGGTTCATCTAGAAGGAGAATCTTTGGGTCACTTACTAGCGCTCGTGCAATTGCAACGCGCTTTGTAATTGGATAAGGCAGTGACTCAACTTTGCGATCGGCGATTGAAGTGCAAGATACTTTGGCAAGGGCTTCCATAGCTTGCTCGCGCAAAGCCTTCTCAGTGCGCCCATCTAATCCAAGAGCTGCCCTTATCAATCCACCTCTAGCAAATTTAGTTGCTCCCACCATTACATTTTCTAAAACTGTCATATCTGGAAAAAGTCCAACACCTTGTAACGTGCGGGAGATTCCAAGATTTACTAATTGATCTGGCTTGGGCCAATCATGTGTTTTGCCATCTAACTCAAGAGTTCCTTGACAATCTACTAAACCAGAGATGGCGTTAAATAAAGTTGTCTTGCCAGCGCCATTAGGACCAATAAGTCCAACCACTTCACCGCTATTTAAAGTTAGATCAACGTTGGAAAGTGCTGCGAGCCCGCCAAAGTGGACGCCAAGGTTCTTAATTGAAAGCAGCGGTGCACTCATACATAAATTCTAGGCACCCGCGAGGCAATTCGTGTAACTATTTCATAGTTAATAGTTCCGGCAGCGGCAGCCCATTCATCAATGGAATAGCCCTTGCCCCCAATAACCGTGGCAATATCTCCCGCCTTTGCCTTTGAATCTATTCCAAGGTCTACAACAAATTGATCCATAGATACGCGTCCAATTATTGGCGCACGCTTTCCTGCAACAAATACGCCAGCTTTATTACTTGTTGGGCGAGGGATTCCATCGGAATAGCCCATGGTAATAATCGCTAATTTCGTATCTTGCCTTGTTGATTCAACTCCGCTGTAACCAACTGGTGCGCCCTTCTTAACATCTTTAACCAGATGTATTTCGGCCTTCACTTTCATGGCTGGTTTTAATCCAAGCTCGGCGCCAGTACCCATATGAATCACATCAGGAGAGAGTCCATACATTGAAATTCCTAAGCGAACGATTTGACCATGAACGCCTGGGTTTGTCAGGGCTGCAGCAGAATTAGCGAAGTGCACATACTTTGGAACAATGCCAACGCCCATTAATTCTAAAAGCATTTTATTAAATTTTAATTCTTGGCTCTTATTAAAAGCATGGCCCGGTTCGTCGGCTCTTGCAAAATGAGACCAAAATCCAAGAACATCGACATCGGCTTTCACGATTGCTTTAAGAAAATCTTCCCATTCGTCAAGCAAACCGCCTCGACTCATTCCAGTATCAACTTCGATATGTACTTGTGGCCGTTTCTTTACCTTTTTACCAGCGGCTTCAATCAAATTTAAATGTTTAATTGATGGCACTGAAAGTTGTATGTTGTTCTTAATCGCGGCTTTAAAATCTTCACCTGGTGGCGTTAGCCAAGCAATTATTGGCGCCTTTATTTTATTCTTACGAAGGATTAAAGCCTCTTCTAGTAAAGCTACGCCAAGCCAAGTTGCCCCAGCCTTGATTGCTGTTTTGGCTACGGGAACTAATCCATGACCGTACGCATCGGCTTTAACTACGGCAAGAATTTGCGCCTTAGTGCCGCGCTTTACCCATTTAATATTTGAAGCAATAGCCTTTAGGTCAACCTCAACGTAGGCGCGCACTATGCGACCTCCACAATCACCATAGCTGATGCTATTCCGGCATCGTGCGAAAGAGTTAGATGCACATTGTGTCCGACTAAGCGCTTTGCCATCTCCCCACTAAAAGTAAAGATTGGCTTACCTGTCGCCTCACTCACGATCTCGGCCTCTTGCCAATTAAAGGTTGCTTTAGCGTTTAGCGCTTTTGCTAGAGCTTCTTTGGCGGCGAATCTTGCAGCAAGTGAAGCTATCTTCAACTTGCTCTCATTAGGCGTAAAGACTCTTGTTAATAGTCCAGGCGTACGATCAAGTGATTCCTGAAACCTTTCGATATCAACAACATCAATGCCGATTCCAAGAATGTTTGCCACTATGAAGGCTGCTTCTCTGATGGAATAAAACGATCAATCGCGATAATTGCGACTAGAAGTGCGCCACCAATAAATACTCCACCAAGTAGATCTGAAAACCAGTGAGTCTTTCTTATCAGCGAGACGATAAATACCGATCCGGTAATTACTCCCACAAGTGGGTAGAGGCGAATACCCTGAAAGGGATAGCGATTTGTGTAGCGATATATTAAATATGCCAATAGCCCCCAGGTTATTAGGGCGTTGGAAGCATGACCGCTTGGGTATGACATTCCATTTGCATGAAGCGCATCAACGTAAAGCCTTGGCTTGGTTCGCCCAATCACAATCTTGCAGACACCGACAACTCCATTAAGCGCAAGAAGTGCAAGAACTGAGAGATTAAATGGGCGCCATGATTTAAAACGTAAGCCAATAAATGCCGCACTTACAAGTAGAACTGTCGCGGTAAACCAACGAAGTCCCAAGTCATCTGTAGCAAGTAGGAGATGGCTAGATAGTCCTTTAAAAGTGTGGTGCTTACGAGATTCAATCCAATGATCAAATGTGTAAAGCCAACCTCTATTTAGAACTTGTTCTGTTACCAGTGCAAAGCCAAGGGTTAAAAGCGCCGATACCCGAAGAGCATGAAACATCTCTTCTCGGCGAAGGGCTACTTTTGCGTCAGACATTTATTATTCAACAGTTACAGATTTTGCAAGGTTTCTTGGTTGATCAACATCGTTACCGCGAGCAACTGCCATCTCATATGCAATAACTTGGAGTGGGACAACTGCGAGTACGGCAGCTAAGAATTCGTGGGTTTTAGGGATGCGAATTAAGTGGTCAGCTGATGCAAGCGGTGCATCTGCAATTGCAATAATTACAGCTCCGCGGGCTTTTACTTCTTGAATATTAGAAGCCATTTTTTCGGCTAGGAGCGATCCTTCGGCGGGCATGATTGCAACAACCGGAGTTCCCTTATCAATCAGCGCAATTGGGCCATGCTTTAGTTCGCCGCCAGCAAAACCTTCGGCATGCATATATGCCAATTCTTTTAACTTTAGGGCGCCTTCGAGTGCAATTGGAAAACCAACATGGCGCCCCAAGAAGAGCATCGAAGCAGAATCTTTAAATTGACGAGTAAGCGCACGAAGTGGCTCAACAGTTTCAAGGACTTGTTCGACCTTTGCTGGAAGTCCGGCCAACTCTGCTTCAATTTCAGCCATCAGATTCTTATCGATAGTTCCTCTAACACGGCCCAAATGAAGTGCCACTAAGTACATAGCAACGAGTTGGGTTTCAAATGCCTTTGTCGATGCCACTGCAATCTCTGGGCCAGCATGTGTGTAAAGAACTGCATCTGACTCGCGTGGAATTGTGCTGCCATTTGTATTACATACGGCAAAGACCCGAGCGCCATGTTCCTTGGCGTATCGCATTGCCATCAAGGTATCCATCGTTTCACCTGATTGCGAAATAGGAATAACTAAAGTGTTTTTATCTACCGCAGGTTCGCGGTAGCGATACTCCGAGGCGAGCTCAACATCTACTGAAATATTTGCCCACTTCTCAATCGCATACTTCCCAACAAGGCCGGCATTGAAGGCAGTTCCGCAGGCAACGATTACAACCTTATCGATGCCATCTAAATTAATTCCCTTTGTAATTGCACTATCAAGCCCGGTAATTCGGCCAAGCAAGGTATCTGAGATCGCCTTTGGTTGTTCAAAAATTTCCTTAAGCATGAAGTGTTCGTAGCCACCTCGCTCGGCAGCTGAGGCATCCCAAGAGATTTCATATTCTTTATGTGGCAAAACTTTGCCAGAGAGATCAGTGATCACAACTGAGGTTGCCGTGATATCGGCAATCTCATCTTGACCAAGTTCAAGAGCGCGCTTTGTGTGAGAGATAAAGGCTGATACATCTGATGCGAGGAAGTTTTCGCCATCGCCAACGCCGACCACGAGTGGTGAATTTCGTCTGGCGCCAACAATTCGGCCTGGTTCATCGGAATGAATTGCAAGCAGGGTAAATGAACCGCGCAATTGGCCGCACACATCACGCATGGCTGCAGCTAAATCTCCATTATGTGCTTTGCGAGCATCGCTTAAAAGGTGAGCAACCGATTCGGTATCAGTCTCTGATTTAAAGATATGGCCGCGCTTTTCAAGTTCGGCGCGAAGTTCTAAATAGTTCTCGATGATCCCATTATGAATTAAGGCAAGTTTTCCTTCATTATCCATATGTGGATGTGCATTTTGATCTGTTGGTCCACCATGAGTTGCCCAACGTGTGTGACCGATTCCCGAATGTGATTCTGGAACGCTATCGCCGAGAATCTCTTCCAGATTTCCTAATTTTCCAGCGCGCTTTTCAATCCAAAGTTTTTCGCCAACACCAACGGCAAGTGCGATTCCAGCAGAGTCATATCCGCGGTATTCCAAACGCCGTAATCCCTCGAGGACTGGTGAAAGTGCGAGCTCTTTGCCGGTGTATCCAACGATGCCACACATGGCTACGCACTCCTTTGGTTAAATATTGCTGCTTATTTAAGTTCTGATCTTACTATTGCAGCGATCGCATCTGCGATTGATTCTGCTGTTGTTTGACTCTCAGCTTCAACCATTACGCGTACCAAGGCTTCAGTTCCAGATGCGCGGACCAAAACACGGCCATCGCTTCCCAACTTGGCTTCATGGTTTTCAATTTCCTTCTTTAAAGGCTCTGAGGTACTCAATTTAGATTTATCAACATCTTTAACATTTACTAATACTTGTGGGAAGCGCTTCATAACCTTGGCAAGTTCGAGAATTGGCTTACCGGTCTTAGCCATTACTTGAAGAAGTTGGAGCGCAGTCAAGAGTCCATCACCAGTATTTGCGTGATCGCGCATGATTATGTGGCCTGATTGTTCGCCGCCAAGTTTGTGACCATTTGCAATCATATTTTCCAAAACATAGCGGTCGCCAACCGGAGTCTTTTCAACCTTTATTCCAAGTTCTTCCATCGCCTTCATAAAGCCAAGGTTGGACATTACAGTTCCTACAACTGTCGTAACTTTCCAATCTTGCGCGAGGATAGCCATAATGAAATCACCATCAATTACTTCGCCATTTGGGGCAACGGCTAAACAACGATCAGCATCGCCATCGTGGGCAATTCCAATATCGGCATTGTGCTTCTTAACCTCTGCCATCAGATTTTCTAGATGGGTTGAGCCACAATTTTCATTGATGTTCCAGCCATTTGGCTCATTGGAGATAGCAATAACTTCTGCGCCAGCTCTGGTGTAAACCTCGGGAGCAACTTCAGAAGAGGCGCCATTTGCGCAATCAACGACGATCTTTAAGCCGCGCAGGCTGGTGGTTAGTGAGGATAGAAGGTGAAAGATGTAACGCTCAGAAGCTGATTCATCTTGAACTACTCGGCCTACATCTTTGCCGGTAGGGCGTTCCCACTTCTCTTTAAGACGCTTTTCAATCTCTGCTTCAAGTGCGTCATCTAACTTGCCGCCGCCTTTTGCAAAGAACTTAATTCCATTATCTGGCATTGGGTTGTGGCTGGCTGAAATCATTACGCCCAGATCAGCGCCGCTTTCTGCGACTAAATGTGCGATTGCTGGAGTTGGTAAAACACCAACTTTCAATACATCAACACCTGCGCTTGCTAAACCTGCAATAACAGCAGCTTCTAAGAATTCACCAGAAGCTCGTGAATCTTGACCAACAATTGCCCGCGGTCTAGTTTGTGGATGACCTTTAAACGCGCCAAGATCTCCCAAAACATGGGCAGCCGAAACGGCTAAATCAAGTGCGAGTTCCGCAGTTAAATCGCGGTTGGCAAGACCTCTAACACCATCGGTGCCAAAGAGCGCCATATCTGTATTTGAAATTAACGCTTGCTGTATTGAGAACGCTTACGAGCCTTCTTTAGGCCGTACTTCTTACGTTCGATAACGCGAGCATCACGTGCAAGGAATCCTGCCTTCTTAAGTGAAGGACGGTTTGCATCACGATCAATTTCATTTAGCGCACGTGCAACACCTAGACGTAGCGCACCAGCTTGACCTGATGTTCCGCCACCGTTGATGCGAGCAAAAACATCAAATGAACCTTCTGCACCAACGGTGCGGAATGGCTCTGAAACTAGTTGTTGGTGAACTTTGTTAGGGAAATAAACTTCAAGAGCTTTACCGTTAACAACCCACTTACCTGTTCCTGGAACAAGGCGCACGCGAGCAACAGCTTCCTTACGACGACCGGTACCGCCACCTGGTGCAAGTACACCCTTGCGGCTGATTGTTGCAGCGCCAGGAGTTGTAGAGGTGTAAGAAGTTAGTACTTCTTCGTTATCTGTATCGGTATCGATTGTTGTATCAAAATCAGACATGTATGGCTCTTCCCTTACTTCTTCACGATTTGTGAAACTTGATTGAATACGAATGGTGTTGGGTTTTGAGCAGCATGTGGATGTGTTGGGCCTGCGTAAACCTTTAGCTTTGTACCAACGAAACGTCCGAGTTTGTTCTTAGGAATCATTCCTAGGATTGCCTTCTCAACGATACGTGTTGGATCTTGATTAATAAGATCTGAGTAAACGATTGATGTCATACCGCCTGGATAACCAGAGTGGTGGTGAGCAAACTTCTGACCAGCTTTTTGTCCAGTTAGGACAATCTTTTCTGCGTTGATGACAATAACAAAGTCGCCCATGTCGATATGAGGTGCGAATGTTGTCTTGTGCTTTCCACGAAGAAGAACTGCTGCATGGCTAGCAAGACGGCCAAGTACTACGCCTTCTGCATCGATGACATGCCACTTACGAGTGACATCACCAGCTTTTGGTGTAAATGTGCGCACGAGGTATCTCTCTTTCTAGCTTTAGAACTTATTTGATTTCGGTTTAGCTCAGTAACTCGAAGGTCACTTGGGCAGAGGGCTAGATTACCTTCCAGCAGGGGTAGGGGTCAAAATGGCCTTTTCGCGCTGAATTAGGCTCGATTTAACGCCCAGAAACGGCCGAAACCATCGCTGCGGCATTGGCCGCCAGATCCCCTCGGCTTAGCGCCCCACCAATTAGAAGCGCCGTATCACTTCCATAACTAGCAAGCATCTCTGGAATTCGCTCTAAGGTCATTCCACCCGCAGGAGCAATCCAAATTGGTTTTAGATTTCCAAGTGGGGCAACTGCCTTGGCTTTGATTTCTAAGCATTGCGCAGGAGTAAACGAGAAACGTCCGCCAGTATTTGGGAATATAGAAATATCTCCGCCAGCTAATCGTGCAATGGTTCCGAAAATAATTCCATGTGCAATTCCATTTGTAGGAGATGAAACAAAAGATCCCAAAAGTGCTGGGTGGGCTTGGATTGGAAGCGCGATCGAATCGTCCTCTGCAAGAGTTCGCATCGAATCAAAGCCAGTAATTCCTGGCAAAACTAAAAGTGAACCTGCGCCTAGCTTTTTGGCAGTATGTGCAGCTTCGTGGACTTGATCAAAAGGCAAATTCAAACTTGGTGCATAGGCACAATTCTTACCAGTGATTTGATTAGCTTCTTGTACCGCTGTTGCAACTACCTCAACGCGCTCGCGCCACTTAGACCATGGTTGGTTTGCCAGACTGTGATCATCTTTAATCAAATCAAAACCAGCAAGCGCAAGTGTTCGCGCCATCTCACCAAGGGTCTTTGAATCCGAGCCCATTGGTTTAAGTGCGGTTGTTAAGAGTGGCCTGGTTGGTGCGCCGAAGTGTTTGCGCAACCCTTCAATTCCAAATCGTGGGCCCTTAAATTTCTTAGTTAATGAATCTGGTAAGTCAACATCGATGACTCGCAGGCCAGGAAATAGTGAGGCATTTCCCCACAAGACATTTAAGAATTGTGGCAACTCTCCACCAGTGTTATCTGGGTTGAAGGCAATCTTAATTTGGTGAGAATTTGGATTTAGCGAAGTAATTTCGACAATCTTTCCTACTACCTCATCTTGTATCCAAGCCGGAGCAAGATCATTTGGAAATTCAATTGATTGCTCTACTCGGATTACATCAGCAATTGCTTTTGGATCCTCGCCAAAATATTCGTATGTGACAATTAATGATTCGGTCATAGCGCCTCTGCCTTTGCACTACTGTGAACGCTTACCGTTCTCACTTCTTGCAAATCAGTTTCGCTAATGCCCAAATCCTTGCCTAACAAAGTAGCCACAGTTTCAACCAAAGCTTTTGCATCTAATCCATACTCTGACATCAAATACTTCTGTGATGCGCCATGTGCATATGTATCCTGCAGGCCAATCCGCTTTAGCTTTAACCCAATTCCATTATCTGCCATGAGTTCTGCGACCATACTCCCGAGGCCACCAACGATTGAGTGATTCTCCATGGTTATTACTCCGTGCTTTGCTCCCTCGATTGCCTTAAGCACCAATGGGTCTGTAAACGGTTTAAGGGTTGATATATGCAAATGGTTTATGCCAATACCTTTTTCCTGCAACAAAGGAATTGCGCGAAGCGCTTCCTCGGTTATGATTCCAGATGTAATCAAAGTGATATCGCTTCCAGTTGAAAGAATTCTTGCCGTATTGAATTTAAATGGCTCACTCTTAGGAAAAATCCGACTTACTTCACCTCGAAGGGCGCGAATATAAACCGGGCCATCAACTTCGTGAGCCACGTCAAGAATTGATTCGGCTTCAGTTGCATCTCCGACCTCAAAGATCGTCATATTTGGAACAGAACGAAGTACAGCAATATCTTCAATCGCTTGGTGTGTAACACCACCTGGAGTCATAATCCCTGGCAAAAATCCCATCAACCGCACCTTGAGTGATGGATAAGCAACTGACATCTGTAATTGATCAAGTGGACGACGATAAAGAAATACGGCAAAAGTGTGGAGCCAAGGTTCGAAACCTTCACGGGCCAAACCAGCAGCCATGCCCATCATGTTCTGCTCGGCCATACCCATTGAAAAATAGCGATCTGGGTAGGTATCTCGCCACCTGCCGACTTCACAAGAATTAGTTAAGTCAGCGGTAAGTACCACTACTTCCGGCTTATCTTTCGACCAATCAATGAAGTTCTGTTCGTGTGGGCGAGCCACAATTTCATAGCTCATTTATTTCACCATCTCTTTATAAGCAAGCTCGTACTTAGCATGCTCATCCTTGCTCTTAAAGCGGAGGTAATGAAGTACTGGGCGGCGTTCATTAAGTAGCGGTAGACCGCGAACTGGATCGGTGTAACAAAGAACGATATGCGGGTGGCCGGTATCCAAAGCACATGCATCGGTAATGGCTGAAAGTTCATGTCCATCTACAACAGAGGCGCTCCAACCAAATGCCTTAACTCGAGCCACTAATGGCTCGATCGACATAACAGAATCCATTGGACCATCGCACTGCGCTTGATTTACATCCACGATTACTCGCAACTTATCTAGTTTGTGGAAGGCGGCAGCTTGCAGTGCTTCCCAGGTTTGTCCCTCTTGAAATTCACCATCGCTCATGAAAACCCAAGTCTTGCCAGATTCCTTACGGAGCTTTCGAGCAAGTGCGATGCCACCAGCTTGTGAAATTGCTTGAGAAAGCGATCCGGTCGTTGTTTCAAATCCGGGTGAGTGTTCGGCGCCAATCATTTCAACGGTTGAACCATCTTTATTGAAATGCTCTAACCCATCTTCGCGAAGTCGATTCGTTTCAATCAAAGCTGCATAAACAACTAGGGCATAGTGCGCTGGGCTAACAATAAAGCGATCAAACTCTGGACCCTTGGCGCCATGGAATTGTGCTCCAGTTAAGTAATCTCTTTTGATTGCTTTTCCCACCAACGGCACACCAATAAATGATGGTGGGTCGATTGGACTTGGAACTGGGGCCAGATTCAATATTCCGCCATACATTGCGGCCAATAACTCAGCAGACGAACAAGCCTGACTCATATAGCCACCATTATTAGAAAGCGTATGCGCTAGAACCCGCCTCCGTATTCCCGTGGCAATCTCTTGCATCTTTATTAGATTGTGTGCTGACTTATTTGAATTCATTAGAATTTGATAATAGTCCAAAAAGACTCAAACGGTCTTTGTTTTTGCCAAAATTAAAAGTACTTGCTCTGTGACATGAGAGATATCTGTATTCTTCAAGCGTTCGCGAATGATCATTTGCGCTGATTGTAGAACGCCTCGCGCCGCACCTATCCGGTAGTTAGGAGCTAAAGTCTCAATATCTGTTGTTTTAGCTAAACCAACGATTCTTCGGCACATCTTTGCGCAGGCAAATCCAAGGGAGTCAACTTTCCATTTCATAATAATTACGTCTAATAATTCATCACTAAATATCCGACTATCTTTTCGAGTTGGCCATAACGCTCGAAAATTGGATTCAAACGAATTCCAAGTTTGCGTTGGTAAGTCTGTTAAATATTCAAGATGCTCGTTGCGATTTAGCGCAACTGAACGAGCCATGGCGATGTAGTAATTTGCAATAACGGCTCCAATATCAAATGCAACAGGTCCATAGAATGAGAATTCTGAGTCGAATGCCTTTGTTGAAATGCTCTTTCCGGATTCATCAGCTTTGACCATGACGGAACCAGAATGAAGGTCTCCATGGATCAGAGCCTCTGCGTTGGTCATGAACTCGTACTTCAGTTTTCCTATTTCTAATTTCATGAATTCATCTTTTGTGATTGCAATCGCATCGGGTTCATTCTCCGGTAAATAACTGTTTCGATCGCCTGGGTACCATGGTTCGGTAAAAACTAGGTCTTCAGTGATAAGTGACATCTCCGGATTAATTGCTCGCGCCACCTCGAACTTATGAGCCGCTTGACCCAGTCCAAAGATAGAAGTCTTAAACAAAACCTTCGCCATATATTCACCTACTGCAGCTGCACTGCCATGGTGGAATTGCCCATCATTCAACGCACCACGCCATACGCGATGATCAGAGAGATCTTCCATCGCAATTATGTAGCGAGCATTGTCATAGAAATATATAAGCGGCACAAGATCGGCCGCGGCTTGCGCATGTGCTGTTGTTGTTTCATATTCGATTCGAGCTCGGTCTGGTGACATTGGCCAGCTTGGACCGACAAGGCGAACATATGGCAGTGCTTGCTTCAGGACGATTCCGTCACCTGCGTTGTCTTTGATAATAAAAACTAGATTTAAATTGCCATCTCCAACTTCTTGGATTTCAACTAAATTACTGTGGTCCACAATTGAATGCGTTTGCGGATGAGCCTTTAAATAGCCAGGAATATTTTCTGGCGTTAAAAACTCGTAATCTGACATTTTAGATTTACCGTGGGAAGGCTGCTGCTACGCCACCATCAACTGCAATAACAGCTCCGGTGGTACGAGATGATTCATCGGAAAGCAAGAAGGCTACTGAATTAGCAACATCAACACTTCTAACTCGAGCCTTTAAGAGATTTCTTGAGGCGTAAAAATCTTCCAGATCTTCCGGTTTAACGCCATGCGCCGCAGCACGTTGTTCGCGGATGCCACCGGCCCACAACTTACTGTTATCAAATACGGCATCGGGATTAACCGCATTAAAGCGAATTCCATCGCCACCACCTTCAAGTGCTGCGATTCGCATTAATTGCAGCATTCCAGCTTTCGTTACGGAGTACCCACCGAAACCAGCACCTGGCGCAAATGCATTCTTGCTTGCAACATAAACAACAGAACCACCAAAGCCTTGTGTCTTAAGTGCGCCCATAACTTCTTTGGTCATCAGGAAGGCACTTGAAAGATTTACTTCTAACCCTTTGCGCCATTTATCAACCGTTAACTCTTCTAACTTATCTGAGACTCCGATACCAGCATTAATTACGGCACCATCTATTCCACCAAAGTGGGAAATAGTTTCGGCAACAGTTCGGGCTACTGTCGCCTCATCAGATTGATCCCCCACAATAAGAAGTGGATCTAAATACTTGTTACTCCTAAATTCTGCTTCCACTTCCTTCAAACCTTTTTCATCTAGGTCTGCCAAAGTTACGCAAGCGCCAAGTCTGGCAAGCTCTAGAGAAATACCGCGACCAATCCCGCTGCCTGCGCCTGTCACTACGTAGATATGGCCCGTAAATTTTGCAGGAGATGGTCGGTTCTTTAATTTAAATAGCTCCATCGGCCAATAATCAAAACCAAATATTTCAGAATCTGGCAACGAACGACCTTCGCCGAAGACATCAATAACCCGAGCCGCAACTTCGTGCGTATGAGTTGCGATATCAGCGAGCATCTCTCCTTCAGTTAAATTGGCACCAGTTGTAATTGCTCCAACGCTAGGAACTAGAACTACCTTTGGATCATTGCCGTGACTGGAATAGCCTTGCGGCAGCAAATTCTTATTGGCATCAAAGTAGCTGGCATACTCTTCGCGATACTTTTCAATTCCGCTCTTTGGATCTGACAAAGTTACTTGCGCTGACTTTGGTCGAATTCGAAGCATATGATCCGCACTTGAAACCCCCGCCGATAAAACCTGGCTCAGATCTTTACGGGAAGCAATTTCCGCAAGTCGGTTATCCACTCGCAAAATCTGCTTCTTTCCTAGAGTTCCACGTAGCTTTAGGAGAAGTTGATTTAACTCATTTAGTGGAACCTCTTGGTGCACGAATTTAGATTCTGGCCGTTTGGCAAAAGAATCCAAATACTTTTCTGATTTCTCAATTGCAACTAAATTCTTCTGATAGCAGCGATCGGAATCTTCATCCCAAACGACAAGTCCATGATGGGCCAATACAACACCTTCGTGATCCTTTAGCGCTCCAACAATCTTTGATAGTTCAAAGCCAGGACGCTTCCAATCCACATATGCAAAGCCATCGCCAAGAGCATCTTTAACAGCTTTTTCGCCCTTTGGATGATTTGTAAGGGCACAGATTGCATCTGCGTGAACGTGATCAATATGTTTTGCCGGCAGGAATGCATGCAAAAGAGTTTCAATTGAAGGACGCCTTGAGGCTGGATCAACAAGTGCGCGAGTCACATAATCAACCATCGTGTCATCATCTAGATCATCAAATTTGGCGAGCTCGTGAAGTTCATCTAAATATAGGGCGGGATAATCTTTAGCAATCGCGTGCTGCATATCCGCGCCAGAACCCTTTACCCAAAGAACTGCTTTTAATCGCCCAAGATGATCGGTGATCTCGCCCTTACTTGAAGTGTTTCCGCCGCCAAAGACAACAAGGCTCTGATCGGCCCCAAGCTTTTGGGAGCGGGCGACTAATTCTTCGAGCGGTTTGTATTGACTCACAGTGCTTCACCTTTGGCTATTTCATATGCTTTTAATTCAGTAATTACGGCTGAGATAAATCTTGCGGGAGTGACATCAAAGGCTGGATTAAATGTCTTAGCACCATCAGGTGCTAATTGTGTATCGCCAAGATGGGTCACTTCCCGATCGCCACGAATTTCAATATGTATTTGTGAACCATCAGCAATCGTGCGATCAACTGTAGATTCCGGTGCCACAACTAGAAATGGAATTCCTGCAATATGGCAGGCCAGCGCCACTCCAAGTGAACCAATCTTGTTTGCGCTATCGCCATTTTTTGCAATGCGATCTGCGCCTATTAACGCCGCATCAATCTTTCCACCGAGAATTGCCATCGCGGCAGCGCTATCAGGTTGGATGCGATAAGGAATATTAGATTTTGCTAGCTCCCAAGCAGTTAACCTTGATCCTTGTAAAAGTGGGCGAGATTCATCGGCAAAGACTTCTTGAACCTTGCCACGTTTATGCAATTCTTTAATAACACCAAGGGCGGTACCTGTTCCGGTGGTAGCCAATGATCCCGTATTGCAGTGCGTTAAAAGATTAAACTTTCGATCGCCCAACTTTGCAATCAACCAGTCTGCGCCGATATTTCCCATATCGGTATTTGATTTACGATCAGCGGCTGCTAAATCTTGAGCCGCCTTTAGAACTGCATCGCGTCCCTGTGAAATAAGTGGGCGAACTTGATTCACGCCCCAAGCAAGGTTTACCGCAGTTGGACGAGCATCGCGAATTGCATCAATCTGCTTCTCTAATTCTGTTGGGCTCCAGTTTTTCTCTTTACCTTCATCGAGGGCGAGGACCACACCATATGCACCTGCAACGCCAAGGGCTGGTGCGCCGCGAACTGCCAAACGTTTAATTGAGTCGATTAGTTCTGCAACTGTTTTGATTTGAAGATACTTCTCTTCAACTGGCAGAAGTGTTTGATCTATAAGTCGGACCGAACCATCAGCCCATTCAATTGCGATGATCTGCGTCGACATGACTGCACTTTACTGCGATATACCGCTTAAGGTAAGACGATTTCCGTGAGAGTTAATCCACGACCAGGAAAGACGTAACTATCTGAAACGCGCTCTTTATTCGCTAGAACTTCAAGGACCCATTCCTTTGGAAAGCGACCTTCACCGACACAGACGGCGGCACCAACTAGATTTCGCACCATCGAATAGCAGAAAGCATTTGCCCGGACATCGGCAATTAAAAATCCATTTTCGGCTCGGCGCCAATGAAATTTCATCAACGTACGGATTGTTGTTTGATCTTCCCGGAATTTACAGAATGCTTTGAAGTCATGCTCGCCAAGTAGGTAATTACCTGCCTCATTCATCAAATCGATATCCAATTTGCGATACCAGGGTTCGACATCAAAGCGCTCTAGGGGCTTAACAATCTGCAAATCATCAGCAATTTTGTATTCATAGCGACGTTCAGTCGGTGAAAAGCGAGCGTGAAATCCAGGTGGTGCATCTTCAACTTTTAGGATGCGAATATCTTCATCAAGGATTCGATTTAACTTGTAGGCCCAATTTGGAATATCCCAAGTGATATCTGGCGGCAAAGGATTCTGTGGAATATCTACATGAATAAATTGCTGGCGGGCATGAACTCCGGCATCAGTTCTTCCCGCAACTATTGTCTCGACTTTGGTTCGAGCAATCTTTGAAATTGCAGATTCAATTTCGCCCTGCAAAGTTCGTTGATCTGGTTGGAAAGCCCAACCGGCGTAATTTGTTCCTTCGTAAGTTAATTCGATCTTTAAACGTCTTAAAGCAAGAAACCCACTCTTAGGTTCAAGAGTGGGTTCCATACAAATTACTTTACTTATTACTTAGCTTGTTACTTTACTAATTCGATAACCGCCATTGGTGCATTGTCACCGTTGCGTGGACCGATCTTTGTAATACGTGTATAACCACCTTCACGAGTTGCGAATGTTGGCGCAATATCGGTGAATAGTGTGTGTACAACGCTCTTGTTTTGGATTGTCTCCATAACGCGACGGCGAGCAGCTAGATCTCCTGCCTTTGCAGCAGTGATTAACTTTTCAGCCAATGGACGTAGGCGCTTTGCCTTGGTCTCTGTTGTGGTGATCTTTCCGTGTTCGAAAAGTTGTTCAGCCAGGGTACCTAGCAACAGCCTTTCGTGAGATGGACCAGCACCTAGGCGAGGACCTCTACTTGGACGTGGCATTTATTTCTCCTGACTTATTCTGCATCGACGAGATCATCGTCAACGTTATTGCCGTAGTTAGCGTGCTTGGTTGGATCGAATCCGATTGGGCTGTCCTTAAGTTGGAGACCCATTGAGTGAAGTTTTGCCTTCACTTCATCGATTGACTTTGAACCAAAGTTGCGAATATCCATTAGATCGGCTTCGGAACGTCCAACAAGTTCGCCAACAGTGTGAATACCTTCACGCTTTAGGCAGTTGTATGAACGAACAGTTAGATCTAGATCTTCAATTGGAAGTGCCAGATCAGCAGCTAGTGCAGCATCTTGAATAGAAGGTCCCATTTCGACACCCTCTGCATCAACATTCAATTCACGAGCAAGGCCGAATAGCTCAACAAGTGTCTTACCAGCAGATGCCATTGCATCAGCAGGCTTCATTGAAGGCTTGGTCTCGACATCTAGGATCAAACGATCGAAGTCGGTACGTTGTTCAACACGAGTTGCTTCTACCTTGTAAGTAACGCGAAGAACAGGTGAGTAGATTGAGTCAACTGGGATGCGACCAATTTCGCCACCAGCAGCCTTGTTCTGAACAGCTGTTACATAACCGCGACCGCGCTCGATGGTTAGTTCAACCTCTAGGTTGGCCTTGCCATTAAGAGTTGCGATGTGAAGCTCTGGGTTGTGAACTGTTACGCCGGCAGGAGTAGCGATATCAGCGCCGGTTACGACACCTTCACCATTCTTGCGGATGTACAGAAGTGAAGGCTCATCGTTATCTGATGAGAGAACTAGGTTCTTTATATTAAGAACTACCTCTGTGAGGTCTTCCTTAACGCCTTCGATTGTTGCAAACTCATGCAGCGCACCGTTCACACGAATACTGGTAACTGCAGCACCAGGAATCGAGGAGAGCAGGGTACGACGTAATGAATTACCAAGGGTGTAACCGAAACCTGGCTCTAGTGGTTCAATGATGAACCGTGAGCGGTACTCGTTTTCTACTTCCTCGGTGAGGATGGGGCGTTGTGCAATTAGCACTTATTTCCTCCGTCTGTCTGGGAGACCCTCTATTTGATCTCCAGTTAGTTTTTTAATTGGTTTTAAGTTTTTTTACTTGCTGTAAAGCTCGACGATTAACTGCTCTTGAACTTGAGTGTCAATTACTGGACGGGTTGGAAGAGCGTGAACCAAAATACGTAACTTTGATCCAACAACTTCCATCCATGCAGGAACTGCCTTCTCGCCCAATTCAGCTGAAGCGATAATGAATGGTGTGGCGTCAAGTGAACCTGGAACGACATCGATGATGTCCATTGGGGTTACACGGAATGAAGGAATGTTTACCTTCTTGCCGTTCACTAAGAAGTGACCGTGACGAACTAGTTGACGAGCCATGTCGCGGCTCTTTGCAAAGCCAGCGCGGAAGACAACGTTATCTAGACGAGTTTCTAGAATGATAAGTAGGTTGTCACCAGTCTTACCTTGAAGACGGTTTGCCTCTTCGTAGTAACCACGGAATTGCTTCTCTAGAACACCGTAGATACGTGCGCACTTTTGCTTTTCACGTAGCTGGCCTAGATATTCAGATTCCTTGGCACGGCCGCGGCCGTGTTGTCCTGGTGGATATGGACGTGATTCGATCGGACACTTTGGTCCATCGCACTTAGAGCCCTTAAGAAAGAGCTTTACTTTTTCGCGACGGCAGCGCTTGCAATCTGCTCCGGTATAACGAGCCATTTATTCTCTTCCTTTCCTTAAACTCGACGTGGTTTGGTTGGGCGGCATCCGTTGTGTGGAGCTGGAGTTACATCTGAGATGGCTCCAACTTCAAGACCGGCTGCTTGCAATGAACGGATAGCTGTTTCGCGACCAGAGCCTGGACCCTTTACGAAAACATCTACCTTCTTTAGACCATGTTCTTGCGCACGACGAGCTGCTGCTTCAGCGGCCATCTGTGCTGCGAATGGTGTTGATTTACGAGAACCCTTGAAACCAACTTGGCCAGCTGATGACCAAGAGATAACAGCGCCCGTAGGATCTGTAATAGAAATAATTGTGTTGTTGAAGGTTGACTTGATGTAAGCCTGTCCAAGTGCAACGTTCTTCTTTTCCTTCTTGCGAAGTTTGACCTTGCCCTTACCTGCGGCAACGGCTTTCTTAGGTGCGGCCATTACTTGGTCTCCTTCTTCTTTCCAGCGATTGCCTTACGAGGGCCCTTACGAGTACGCGCATTTGTGTGTGTGCGTTGACCACGTACAGGAAGTCCCTTGCGGTGGCGAATACCTTGGTAGCTCTGGATTTCAACCTTGCGGCGAATATCTCCTGCTACTTCACGACGAAGATCACCTTCGATTTTGTAATTTGCTTCGATGAATTCACGAAGCTTTGCCAATTCTGGCTCTTGAAGATCTTTAACTCGAGTATCTGGGCTAACACCAGTTGCACTAAGAATTGCGTGCGAACGTGTTAAGCCAATACCGAAAATGTAAGTTAGTGCGATTTCCAAACGCTTTTCGCGAGGAAGATCGACACCGACAAGACGTGCCATATCATTACCTTTTTTCTTTTATCCGGAAGGTCCTTCGCAATGCATCCCATTTGTTAATGGGCTCTGGCCTACCGGTCCAGAGGTCTTAGTTATTAGTAACTAGTTACTACTAACCAAGTCGCATCACGCGTTTTTTTTAATTATCCCTGACGTTGCTTGTGGCGAAGATTGTCGCAAATAACCATGACGCGACCATTACGACGAATGACTTTGCACTTGTCGCAGATCTTCTTAACGCTTGGCTTTACCTTCACGACTAACTCCTCTTACTTGTAACGATAGATAATTCGACCTCTTGTGAGATCGTATGGACTGAGTTCTACAATCACGCGATCTTCGGGCAAAATGCGAATGTAGTTCTGTCGCATCTTTCCGCTGATGTGTGCAAGTACAACGTGTCCGTTTGTTAACGTAACTCGAAACATTGCGTTAGGTAGCGCTTCGGATACAGAGCCCTCAATTTCGATTGCTCCATCTTTCTTAGCCAAGCAGTACCTTCTTCTCTGATTTCAAACTCGTCAATTTGGTTCCGACCATTACTGGGCAGAGGGTTAGTCTAAGGCGGGGGCCCGAAAAGGAGAAATCGGGTACTTATACTCCCCTTTTTCGTGAAAGAGTGGGACCGTGAGGCAGATTTTCAAGGGTGCGCAGGCTTGGAGCCCAGGGCAGAGCCCATTTTCCGGGATCCTGGTTGAAGATGGGCAGATCATCGCAACTGGGGCACAAGCCCTTAGCGCCAGCGCCGATCAAACAATTGATCTAGAAAATTCATTCATCATCCCTGCATTTGGAGATGGCCATGCTCACCCAATCTTTGCTGGGCGTGAAGCAGCTGGGCCAAAAGTCAATGGGTTGCAAAGTATTGAAGAAATTGTTGCAGCGGTAAAAGACTTTGCACAAAACAACCCAGATATCGAGTGGATTATTGGTGGTGCTTACGAAGCGGCAATTACTGAAGGTGGCGACTTCGATTCGCACTGGTTAGATGAAGTGGTCAGTGATCGTCCAGTGGTTCTGCATGCCGTTGATCATCACACTATTTGGGTTAACTCCAAAGCACTAGAACTTTCGGGAATTAATTCTGCGAGTAAAGATCCATCCGGCGGCGCTATTGCCCGGAGAGAAGATGGCTCCCCAAAGGGAACTCTTCGCGAACCCGAAGCATTCGCACTTGTACTCGATCACGCTCCAAAAAACACAATTGAATCTGATGTAAAAGCCATCAAATATGCCTGCAACCAATTTTTAAAATCTGGAGTTACCTTTGCAAATGATTCTTGGCTTGAAGCAGGTATGGCCGAGGCATATTTAGCGGCCGTTAAATCTGGTGCTCTAACAATTGATATGAATATCTCCCACCTTGCCAATCCAGAAAGTTGGCGGGCCGATATTACGAAAATTGAAACTTTGGTAGAAGAGTTTGCGCCGTATCAAAAGCAAGTAAATGCCAAGAGCGTTAAGTTTCTAGCAGATGGCGCGCTCTCATCTGGAACTGCCGCGCTTCTCGAGCCGTATCTTGATCAACCTGGATTTTCTGGCCTAAAGATCTGGAGCGATGTTGAGTTAATGGCTGCGGTGAAAGAATTTGATTCGCGCGGTTTTCAAATTCATATTCATGCAATTGGTGATGCGGCAATTCGCCAAGCACTTGACGCTTTTGAAGCAATGCAACGAGTTAACCCCGAGTGGGATCGCCGCCCAGTATTGGTTCATGCCCAACTAATTCACCCAGAAGATTTACCTAGATTTAAAGAGTTGGGCGTGATTGCAAACTTCCAACCACTTTGGATGTACCTAGACCCAATGAATAAAGAATTAATTCTTCCGCGAATTGGTGAGGTACGAAATAACCAGCAGTACCAATTACGCACTCTGGTAAATTCTGGCGCAAGAGTTGCATTTGGTTCAGATTGGCCAGTTACAAGTGAAGTTCCACTTGAAGCCATTTATGTCCCAGTTACTCGTTCAAAAGGCGGCGCCCCTTGGAGTCCGCAAGAAGCAATCAGAATTGAAGAATCACTTGAGTTTTATACCAGCGGGGTTGCCTATCAAAACCTTCGCGAAAATGAATTAGGAAAATTAGAAGTTGGCTTCCGAGCAGATTTCGTAGTACTAGATAAAGATCCACTTACGAGTAGTGAATTAACCATTAAGGCCGTTTACAAAGGTGGAGTGAAAGTTAAATAAGGGTAGAAATCTCAATTCCCATTGAACCAAGTTTCTCTTTTCCGCCATCGATCGATGTTAGAACAAATGGCTTTCCATCTGGAAGTAGCGCGAATGAGTTTTCAAAGTGCGCTCCCCTAGATCCATCTTGCGAAACAACGGTCCATTCATCGGCCAAGACTTTTGTCTTAGCTGATCCACGAGTAATCATCGGTTCGATAGCTAGGGCCATTCCAACCTTAAGTTCTGGTCCCATTCCGGCTGCACCAAAGTTTAGAACATGAGGTTCTTGGTGCATTTCGGTTCCAATTCCATGACCACCGTATTCGCGAAGGATTCCGTAATGACCTTGGGCGTGGATGTATTTTTCAATTGCATATGAAATATCAGTTAACTTTCCACCGAGTTTTCCAGCAGCAATCCCCTGCCACATAGATTCTTCGCAGGTATCAATTAACTTCTGGTCTTCTGGATCTACAGTTCCGGCGATTACAGAGAACGCAGCATCTCCATGCCAACCTTCAATAATCGCACCAAAATCAATTGAAACTACATCTCCATCATTGATTGGACGATCATTTGGAATTCCATGAACAATTTCATCATTTACTGAAGCGCAGATAACTGCGGGATAACCGTGATAATTCAAGAAATTTGGCTTAGCTTTATTTGCCTTAAGATTCTTTACGGCGATCTCATTCAAGTGATTTGTTGTGATTCCTGGCTTGATCGCCTCACGCATTAATTCCAAGGTTTCGCCAACAACCAGACCCGCTCTACGCATCAGCTTTAGCTGATCGAGAGTCTTGATTTGAATTGCCATTTGATTACTTAATAGCTGCGATTGCTCGTGCTGCAATATCTGAAACTTCACCAATGGCAGAGATGGTCTTCAAGATTCCGGCCTGCTTGTAGTAATTGATGATTGGGGCAGTCTGCTCGCCATAAACTGCTAAACGATTGGCGATAACTTCCTCTTTATCGTCATCTCGTTGGTAGAGCTCGCCGCCGCAGGCATCACAAATACCAGCAACCTTTGGCTTATCAAACTCAACATGTGAAGTAGCACCGCAACCGCGGCAAACGCGACGACCAGCAAGGCGCTTGATGATTTCGGCGTTATCTAGAGAGAATTCAAGAACTGCATCTAACGGAGTTCCGTTCTCTTTTAGAACATCGGCAAGAAAATCAGCTTGTTCGATATTGCGTGGGTAGCCATCTAAAAGAAATCCATTTTTTGTATCAGGATGGGTCAAACGATCTTTAACCATATCGTTGGTTACAGAATCTGGAACAAGGTTTCCCTTATCCATATAAGACTTTGCAAGTAAACCGAGTTCGGTTTCGCCCTTTATATTAAAACGAAAGATATCGCCGGTTGAGATATGTGGGATGGCGAAATTAGATGCGAGATGAACTGCTTGTGTTCCCTTGCCCGCACCTGGTGGTCCGACCAGGATTAAACGCATTACTTAAGGAATCCCTCATAGGAACGCTGTTGTAGTTGTGACTCAATCTGCTTTGCAGTATCAAGACCAACACCAACCACGATCAAGATCGCGGTACCTCCGAATGGGAAGTTCTGGGTTGCGTTGAAAAGAATAAGTGCACCGATTGGAATAATCGCAATCAGGGCTAGGTAGACCGCGCCTGGAGCAGTAATACGTGAGAGGACATAGGCCAAGTAATCTGAAGTTGGCTTACCAGCGCGAATACCTGGAATAAATCCACCGTACTTCTTCATATTTTCAGCTACTTCATCCGGATTAAAGGTGATTGCCACATAGAAGTAAGTAAAGAAGATGATCAAGGCTGAGTAAGCGATGATGTAGATCGGGTGATCGCCCTTTACCAAGTTCTGTTGAATCCAAACTGCCCACTTTGAAGAACTTCCAGAGAAGTTAACGATCAAAGATGGAATATATAGAAGTGAGGATGCAAAAATTACTGGGATAACGCCGGCTTGGTTAACCTTGATTGGAATATAGGTAGAAGTTCCACCGTATGACTGACGGCCAACTTGGCGCTTTGCATACTGAACTGGAATACGACGTTGCGCTTGTTCAACGAATACAACGCCGGCGATAACCAAGATACCAACTGCGGTTACGAAGATGAAAGCAAATAGACCCTTTTGTAGCTTGATTGACCAGAGCTGGGTTGGGAAACGTGCGGCGATTGATGTGAAAATCAAGATAGACATACCGTTTCCGATACCGCGATCTGTGATCAATTCACCGAGCCACATGATTACTGCTGTTCCAGCGGTCATTACAAAAACCATGGTCATAATTCTTGGCCATGATGAGTCCGGAATAATTGGGTAAGAACATCCGCTAAACAGACGACCAGGTGTGCGAGCAACAGCAATCAAACCAGTTGATTGCAAGATTGCTAGGCCAATCGTTAGGTAACGGGTGTACTGAGTTAGCTTTGCAGAACCAGATTGTCCTTCATTCTTCAGAGCCTCAAAACGTGGAATAACAACGGTTAGAAGTTGGATGATGATTGAGCTGGTGATGTAAGGCATGATGCCCAAAGCAAAGACTGAAAGTTGAAGAAGTGCTCCGCCTGAGAATAGGTTGATCAATCCAAAAAGCCCACCAGAGTTTGCTTGCTTTAAGCAAGTTTGCACGTTGGTGTATGAAACACCTGGTGTTGGAACGATCGAACCAAAGCGGAACAACGCCATGATTGAGAGCGTGAAGAAAATCTTTTTACGCAGATCTGGGGTCTTAAAGGCCTTACCAAATGCTGAGAGCACGAATTTCTCCTTCTTTAAACTTAATTAGTAATTAAAGCTTCTTAGCGCTTCCGCCAGCAGCAGCGATCTTTTCAGATGCTGATGATGAGAATGCGTGAGCTTCGACAGATACCTTTACAGATATATCGCCGTTGCCAAGAACCTTTACTGGGTAACCATCACGAACTGCGCCCTTTGCAATTAAATCTGCAACGGTAACTGTTCCACCCTTTGGATAAAGAGCATTGATAGTTGAAACATTAACTGGCTGGTACTCGGTGCGCTCTGGGTTTTTGAAACCACGAAGCTTTGGCAGACGCATTACGAGAGGTAGCTGACCACCTTCGAAGCCGGCGCGAACAACGTTACGAGCACGTGTTCCCTTACCGCCACGACCTGCAGTCTTACCCTTTGATGCTTCACCGCGACCCTTACGAGTACGTGCCTTCTTAGCTCCTGGAGCTGGACGAAGATGATGAACTTTGAGAACCATTGTTATTCGACCTCCTCTACCTTAACGAGGTGGCGAACAGCGACGACCATTCCACGAATTTCTGGACGATCTTCCTTAACCACAACGTCACCGATTCTTTTTAGACCAAGTGAACGCAAAGTTTCGCGGTGTTCTGGACGACCGCCAACCTTTGAACGAAGTTGAGTTACTTTTAGACGAGGCATTATGCACCTACTACTGCGTTAACGGCACGAACAATTGCTGCTGGTGCGACATCTTCTAGTGGACGGCCACGGCGAGCTGCAATTGCGGTTGGGGCTTCCAACGCACGAAGTGCTGCTGCTGTTGCGTGAACCATGTTGATTGGATTGTTAGATCCAAGTGACTTGGTTAGAACATCTGTGATTCCAGCGCATTCCAATACTGCACGTACTGGACCGCCAGCAATAACTCCGGTACCAGGTGATGCTGGGCGAAGTAGAACTACACCTGCAGCCTTTTCACCTTGAACTGGGTGAGGAATTGTTCCGTATAGACGAGGAACTTTGAAGAATGACTTCTTTGCTTCTTCAACCGCTTTAGCAATTGCTTGCGGAACTTCCTTTGCCTTGCCGTAACCGATTCCAACGGTGCCATTCATGTCACCAACAACGACTAGCGCTGTGAATGAGAAACGGCGTCCGCCCTTAACAACCTTTGATACGCGGTTGATGAATACAACGCGCTCTGTGTAAGGAGACTTCTCTTTTTCTGGTCCACCATCGCGACCACGACGTTCGCGACGATCATTTCCGCCAGCAGACTTGCCGCCGCGTGAATCATCACGTGTTGTTGTTGTAGGAGTAGTTGCCATTAGAAGTCCAATCCGCTTTCACGGGCAGCATCTGCAAGTGCAGCTACACGACCGTGATACTTGTTTCCACCGCGGTCAAATACGACCGTGGTAATTCCCTTTTCCTTCGCGCGATCAGCAATTGACTTGCCTACGATACGAGCCTTTGCAGACTTATCGTTCTGTGAGTCTTTGCGAAGTGCTTCTTCCATAGTTGAGGCAGAAACAATTGTTTGACCAATTGAATCGTCAACGATTTGAACGAAGAGGTGACGCGCAGAGCGTGAGACCACAAGACGTGGACGAGCAGTTGTGCCAGCAATCTTCTTGCGAACACGGAAGTGACGACGAGCGCGGGCCTTTTGTGAAGATCCCTTAGCGACTTTTACACCGATTGCCATTACTTCTTACCTGTCTTTCCTTGCTTGCGGCGGATACGTTGTCCATCCAAATGCAAGCCCTTACCCTTATAAGGATCAGACTTACGAAGCTTTTGGATCTTTGCAACGGTTTCACCTACGAGTTGCTTATCGATACCTGACACGTGGAAACGTGTTGGAGATTCGACTTTAAAAGTGATTCCTTCTGGAGCCGGGAAATTAATTACGTGGCTATAGCCGAGCGCGAATTCAAGATCCTTGCCCTTTTCTGTAACTTTGTAACCAACACCAACGATGGTGATCGACTTTGAATAACCATTTGTGACGCCTTCGATCAAGTTAGAGACCAAAGTACGTGAAAGTCCATGAAGTGAACGTGCAACACGATCATCATTTGGACGAGTAAGAGTAAGAGTTGTTCCTTCTTGTGAAATTGCAATTGGGGCTGCAACTGTGTGAGACAAAGTTCCCTTAGGACCCTTGACTGTTACAGCTGAACCAGCGATTGAAACTTCTACGCCAGATGGAACTGTGATTGGGTTACGACCGATACGTGACATCTAAATCACCATACGTAGGCGAGAACTTCTCCGCCTACACCTTGCTTATTGGCCTGCTTGTCAGTCAAGAGACCAGATGAAGTTGAAATGATTGCAACGCCAAGGCCACCAAGGACCTTTGGAAGTGCGGTTGACTTTGCGTAAACGCGAAGTCCTGGCTTTGAAACGCGACGAAGACCAGCGATTGAACGTTCACGGTTTGAACCGAACTTCAAATCGATGGATAGAGTCTTTCCAAAACCAGTAGAAGTATTTTCTACCTTAAAGCCTGCGATGTAACCCTCTTGCTTGAGGATTTCGGCAATGCGAACTTTTACCGATGAAGATGGCATAGCAACCACCTCATGGTAAGCAGAGTTCGCGTTGCGCAGACGAGACAACATGTCTGCGATCGGATCTGTCATTGTCATTCTTTTTGGCCTCTGGCCTTTCTCGAGCCGGTTTCCTTAATTTTTAAGGACCTTTCACGTAGTTGATAGTTGGATAAAACCTGATTTTCCTGGGTTACCAAGAAGCTTTTGTAATACCTGGAAGTTCGCCACGGTGCGCCATTTCGCGGAAGCAAATACGGCAGATACCGAACTTTTGATAAACAGAGTGTGGGCGACCACAGCGCTGGCAACGTGTGTAACCACGTACCTTGAACTTAGGCTTACGAGCTGCCTTGACCTTGAGTGATGTCTTTGCCATAGCGAGCCCCTCTTAGTTTTCCTTGAATGGGAAGCCAAGTGCACGAAGTAATTCGCGACCTTCTTCATCATTCTTTGCTGTAGTTACGAAAGTGATATCCATACCGCGGGTGCGATCAATCTTGTCTTGTTCGATTTCTGGAAACACATTTTGCTCGGTAAGACCGAATGTGTAGTTACCGTTTCCATCGAATTGCTTTGGTGAAAGACCACGGAAGTCGCGGATACGAGGAAGTGCGATCGATAGCAGACGATCTGTGAACTCCCACATACGATCATTGCGAAGTGTTACGTGTGCGCCAATTGGCATTCCTTCACGCAACTTGAACTGAGCAATTGACTTACGAGACTTTGTAACCTGTGGCTTTTGTCCGGTGATAATTGTTAGATCACGGATTGCACCTTCGATTAGCTTTGAATCACGAGCTGCTTCACCAACACCCATATTCACAATTACCTTTGTGAGGGTTGGGATCTGCATTACGTTCTTGTAAGCAAACTTGCTCTTAAGAGCTGGCTTGATCTCAGCCGCGTAACGCGCCTTTAGACGAGGAGCAGTACTTGTTGACATTAGAGATCCTTTCCAGAACGGCGAGAGATGCGAACATTCTTGCCATCCTCATCTTTGCGAGAACCGATTCGAGTTGCAGTTCCTTCAGCATCGACAACCATCACATTTGAGATGTGGATTGCAGATTCCTTGGTAAGGATTCCGCCGACTTTAACGCCGCGCTCGTTTGTGCTCTCTTGGGTATGGCGCTTAACGCTTGCTACGCCTTCAACAAGAACTCGTGACTTTGCACGATCAACTGAGATGACCTTGCCAGTTGAGCCCTTATCTTTTCCAGCGATAACAAGGACGGTGTCGCCCTTCTTAATCTTTGTTGTATGTGCCATTTTTATAACACCTCCGGTGCTAATGAAATGATCTTCATGAAACGCTTATCGCGAAGTTCACGGGCAACTGGTCCGAAGATACGGGTGCCGCGTGGTTCGCCATCTGCCTTAAGAATGACAGCTGCGTTTTCATCAAACTTTATGTATGAACCATCAGGACGACGGTTCTCCTTTACGGTACGAACGATGACAGCCTTTACGACTTCACCCTTCTTCACTTGACCGCCAGGAATTGCATCCTTAACAGAGCAAACAATGATGTCGCCGATTCCGGCGTAGCGACGTGATGAGCCACCGAGAACACGAATACAAAGGAGTTCCTTTGCACCGGTATTATCAGCAACACGAAGTCGCGATTCTTGTTGAATCATTTCTTATCTGCCCCTTACTTAGCCTTCTCAAGGATTTCAACTACGCGCCAACGCTTGGTAGCAGATAGCGGACGAGTTTCCATCAAGAGAACGCGATCGCCAATTCCGGCTGTGTTGTTCTCGTCGTGTGCCTTTAATTTGTGTGTGCGGGTCATAACCTTTGAGTAAAGACCATGCTTAACCTGATCCTTAATCGCGACAACGACGGTCTTATCCATCTTGTCTGAGGTAACGATTCCTTCGCGAGTCTTGCGGAAGCCACGAGTTGATTCATCGTTTGAAGATGTCATTATGCAGCCCCTCCAATTCCTAGTTCACGTTCACGCAGAATTGTGTAAACACGCGCGATCTCTTTACGTACCGCAGTCAGGCGACCGTGGCTCTCGAGTTGTCCAGTTGCTGCTTGGAAACGAAGGTTGAATAGCTCTTCCTTCAATTCACGCAACTTGATACCCAATTCTTCTGTGGTGATAGCGCGTAGCGCTTCAGCAGTTACGATATTTGGCATTAGAACTCCTCACGACGAACTACGCGGCACTTCATTGGCAATTTGTGAATTGCGCGAGTCATTGCCTCTGTAGCGATATCTTCAGTTACACCAGAGATTTCAAACATAACGCGACCAGGCTTTACGTTTGCAATCCACCATTCAGGTGAACCCTTACCGGAACCCATACGGGTTTCAGCAGGCTTCTTTGTTAGCGGACGATCTGGATAAATATTGATCCAAACTTTTCCACCGCGCTTGATATGACGAGTCATAGCAATACGTGCAGCTTCAATTTGGCGGTTAGTTACATAAGCCGGTTCAAGAGCTTGGATACCGAAGTCACCGAAAGAAACAACAGTTCCGCCCTTTGACTTGCCTCCACGCTTTGGGTGGTGCTGCTTACGGTGCTTAACGCGACGTGGAATTAACATTACGCCTCGCCTCCCTCTTGTACTGGAGAAGCTGCTGGAGCTTCTGTTGCAACTGCAGATTCTGCAGCGCGAGACTCAACTGTTGTGGTTGTTACTTCGCCACGAGGTGCACGTGGAGAACGAGGTCCACCACGGCTTGGCTTTGGTGCACGTGCTGCTGCAAGTGCAGAAGCTGCGCGCTCCGCGCGTGATTCGATAACTTCACCCTTGTAGATCCAAACCTTTACACCAAGGCGACCGAATGTTGTATGTGCTTCGTAGAAGCCATAATCAATATCCGCACGAAGTGTGTGTAGAGGAACGCGACCTTCACGGTAGAACTCAGAACGTGACATTTCAGCGCCGCCGAGACGACCACCGCATTGAACACGAATACCTTGTGCGCCAGCCTTTAGAGCTGTTTGCATTGACTTACGCATCGCACGGCGGAAAGAAACACGAGCAGCTAACTGCTCTGCAATTCCTTGTGCCACAAGTTGCGCATCAATTTCAGGATTCTTAACTTCTAGGATGTTTAGCTGTACTTGCTTTCCAGTTAACTTTTCTAGACGTTCGCGAATCTTGTCTGCTTCAGTTCCGCGGCGACCAATAACGATTCCGGGACGAGCAGTGTGTAGATCGATACGTACGCGTTCACGTGTACGTTCGATTTCGATACGTGAAACTCCAGCGCGCTCCATGCCCTTAGACATTTGCTTGCGGATTTCAATATCTTCTTTTACATAATCCTTGTAAAGCTTCTCTGCATACCAACGAGATTTGAATTCGGTGGTGATACCTAGGCGAAAGCCATGTGGATTTACTTTTTGACCCATTTATTCGGCCTTCCCTTCTGATTTTGCAGGAGCAGCTGGAGCATGCTTTAACTTCTTACGTGGTCCATTTGAACGATAGTTGCGATCATCTGAAACCACGATTGTGATTGTTGATGTGCGCTTGCGAATCTGGAAGCCACGACCTTGAGCACGTGGACGGAAGCGCTTGAGTGTGAAGCCCTCATCCACTGTTGCTTCGGCAATGAAAAGTTCTGAAGCATCACGAAGTGATGGATTCTTCTGCTTTGCATTTGATACCGCTGATGCAACAAGAACATAAAGTTCCTTTGCGATCTCTTGGTTAGCAAACTTCAAAGTTGAAAGAGCAGTGTCAGCGCGCTCACCACGAATGATGTTTACAACGCGACGTGCCTTTTGTGGAGTTGTGCGGGTTTCGCGAAGAATTGCGCGTGCAACTAGTGCTGTATCTGTATTAGCCACGTGAAGCCCTCGCATCTCCCTTTACGTGTCCCTTGAAGGTACGAGTAGGTGAGAACTCACCAAGCTTGTGACCGATCATGGCATCTGTGATGAAAACTGGAACGTGCTTGCGACCATCGTGTACTGCGATTGTGTGACCAATCATTGATGGTGTGATCATTGAACGTCGTGACCAGGTCTTGATGACATTCTTTGTGTTGGCCTCATTTTGGGCATCAACCTTTTTCACAAGGTGACCGTCCACGAATGGACCCTTCTTCAAACTACGTGGCATTTGTAGTGGGCTCCTTATCGTTTCTTGTTCGACTTGCGACGGCGGACAATCATTGAATCACTCGCTTTTTTCTTACGAGTACGGCCTTCCGGCTTACCCCAAGGTGAAACTTGGTGACGACCTCCAGAGGTCTTACCTTCACCACCACCGTGTGGGTGATCAACTGGGTTCATAACAACACCACGAACAGTTGGACGAATACCCAACCAACGCTTGCGGCCTGCTTTTCCGTAGTTAATGTTTGATTGTTCTGCGTTTCCAACTTCACCAACAGTTGCGCGGCAACGAACATCTACGTTGCGGATTTCACCAGATGGCATACGAAGTTGTGCGTATGGGCCTTCTTTTGCAACTAATTGAACTGATGCGCCAGCAGAACGAGCAATCTTTGCTCCGCCACCTGGGCGAAGTTCAATTGCGTGAATTGTTGTACCAACTGGGATATTGCGAAGTGGCAAGTTATTGCCAGGCTTGATATCTGCAGATGGTCCGTTTTCAATCATGTCACCTTGGTTTAGCTTGTTAGGTGCAATGATGTAACGCTTTTCGCCATCTGCGTAGTGCAATAGAGCAATACGTGATGTGCGGTTTGGATCGTATTCGATGTGAGCAACCTTTGCTGGGATGCCATCTTTATCGTTACGAAGGAAATCGATTAGACGGTACGCACGCTTGTGGCCGCCACCTTGGTGACGAACTGTGATCTTTCCACTTGCGTTACGTCCACCCTTTGAGTGAATTGGACGAACCAATGACTTCTCAGGTGTTGTGCGTGTGATTTCTGCGAAATCTGGAACGCTTGCGCCGCGTTGACCCGGAGTGGTCGGCTTAAGTTTACGAAGTGCCATTTATATATCCCTGTCCTTTAATCCAGCCCCTTACGAGACCGGACCTCCGAAGATGTCGATGCGTTGTCCAGCTGCAACGTGCACGATCGCACGCTTTGTGTCATTGCGCTTTCCAAAACCAACGCGGGTGCGCTTGCGCTTACCTTCGCGGTTCATGGTGTTAACGCTTAGAACCTTGACGCCAAATACCTTCTCAACTGCAATCTTGATTTCAGTCTTGTTGGCACGTGGGTCAACTAAAAATGTGTACTTGTTTTCATCAAGAAGTCCGTAAGACTTCTCAGAAACAACTGGAGCTAGAAGTACATCGCGGTGGTCTTTCATGCTGACACCTCAACTTCGCTTTCTCTAGCAACTGCGGTTGCTGGTTTGTTTGATCCAGTGATGAATTCCTTGATCGCTGTCTCAGTGAAAACGATGTCATCGCTTACTAGAACGTCGTAAGCATTTAATTGATCGTTAACGATGAGGTGAAGATTGTCTGCATTGCGAAGTGAACGCCATGCCATATCTTCGGTACGAGCTAGAACAACTAGAAGATTCTTGCGATCTGAGAACTGACGAACTGCAGTGATTGCACCTTGAGTTGAAGCACTCTTTGCAGAGATTGCATCAATTACGTGGATACGATCTTCACGTTGACGATCTGAAAGAACGCCCTTAAGCGCTGCTGCGATCATCTTCTTTGGTGTGCGTTGATCGTACTTACGAGGTACTGGACCATGTGAAACACCACCGTGACGCTGCAATGGAGCACGGACTGAACCCTGACGGGCGCGACCGGTTCCCTTCTGCTTGAAAGGCTTCTTACCTGTACCGCTTACTTCACCACGGTTCTTGGTCTTTGCAGTTCCTGCGCGAGCAGCTGCAAGTTGAGCAACAACAACTTGGTGGATTAGTGGAACATTTGCTTGAACGTCGAAGGTTTCGGCTGGAAGTGAGACTGAACCAGTTACCTTTCCTTCTGCGCTCTTAATATCTACTTTAAGTGCCATGAGTTATGCACCTGCCTGTTCTGCTTTAGCCTTCTTGGCCGCAGAGCGGATGAAGACGATCGAGTTTGTTGCACCAGGAACTGCACCTTTGATTAGAAGAAGTGAGTTCTCAGCATCAACTGAATGAACTAGAAGATTTTGTGTTGTAACGGTGTCAACACCCATGCGGCCCATCATTCGCTTTCCCTTGAAAACGCGACCTGGTGTTGTTCGGTTACCGATAGAACCTGGCATACGGTGCTTACGGTCAACACCGTGAGATGCGCCGATACCAGAGAAACCGTGGCGCTTCATTACACCAGCAGATCCCTTACCGCGTGAGGTTCCAGTTGCATCAACAATTTCGCCAGCAGCAAATACATCTGCGCGAACTTCTTGGCCAACTGTGTAGTTAGAAATATCTGATGTGCGAAGTTCGCCAACTTCGCTGCGAGGAGTTACGCCTGCTTTAGCAAAGTGACCAGCTTCTGGCTTGGTTACCTTGCGGGGATCGGTTGCGCCAAATGCCAGTTGAACGGCTGTGTAGCCATCCTTTTCAACTGTGCGGATCTGTGTAACAACACAAGGACCTGCAGCAATTACTGTCACCGGAACAATCTTGTTATTGGCATCGAAGACTTGGGTCATACCAAGCTTCTTGCCCAGGATGCCTTTGATGGCAGATCCCTGAGATTGAATAGTCTTATTTGTCATTTGTCAGCGCTTCCTTACAGCTTAATTTCAATGTCGACGCCAGCAGGTAAATCAAGACGCATCAATGAGTCAACTGTCTTAGGAGTTGGATCGATGATGTCGATTAGGCGCTTGTGTGTGCGCATCTCGAAATGTTCGCGGCTGTCCTTGTACTTATGAGGAGAGCGAATAACACAAAATGTGTTCTTCTCTGTTGGCAGTGGAACTGGCCCAGCAACGGTCGCACCAGTGCGCTCTACAGTCTCAACGATCTTCTTCGCAGAGGTGTCGATCACTTCGTGGTCGTAAGCCTTAAGCCGAATGCGGATCTTTTGTCCCGCCATTTGCTTCTCCTTTTTTTCTTTACTGCTAGTTTCGAAAATTTATGAATTCTTTTTTACTAAGTGAGTGGCCTTTCGGCCACTCACCCTTACTACTTTTTTGTATTACTTGATGATCTTTGTTACGCGACCTGCACCTACTGTGCGGCCACCTTCACGAATAGCGAAGCGAAGACCATCTTCCATAGCGATTGGTTGAATAAGAGCTACGGTCATTTCAGTGTTATCGCCAGGCATAACCATTTCTGTTCCTGATGGAAGAGTTACGATTCCTGTTACGTCAGTTGTACGGAAGTAGAACTGTGGGCGATAGTTGTTGAAGAATGGTGTGTGACGTCCGCCTTCATCCTTTGAAAGGATGTAAGCATTTGCCTCGAAGTCAGTGTGAGGTGTGATTGAACCTGGCTTGCAAACAACCTGGCCACGCTCTACATCTTCACGCTTTGTTCCACGAAGTAGAAGTCCAACGTTCTCGCCTGCTTGACCTTCGTCAAGAAGCTTGCGGAACATTTCTACGCCGGTAACAGTTGTCTTCTGTGAATCTGGACGGATACCAACGATTTCAACTTCTTCGTTGACCTTAACAATACCGCGCTCGATACGACCGGTAACAACGGTTCCACGACCTGTGATTGTGAAAACATCTTCTACTGGCATCAAGAATGGCTTATCAACTTCACGAGCTGGTTGTGGGATGAATGAATCAACCGCAGCCATTAGTTCCATGATTGATTCAGCCCACTTTGCATCTCCTTCGAGAGCCTTAAGTGCTGAGATACGAACGATTGGTGTGTCATCGCCTGGGAATTCGTACTTGCTTAGAAGTTCGCGAACTTCCATTTCAACAAGTTCAAGAATTTCTTCATCGTCAACCATATCTGACTTGTTTAGAGCAACAACGATTGATGGAACGCCAACCTGACGAGCAAGTAGTACGTGCTCCTTTGTCTGTGGCATTGGTCCATCAGTTGCAGCAACTACAAGAATTGCGCCGTCCATTTGAGCTGCACCAGTAATCATGTTCTTGATGTAGTCAGCGTGGCCTGGGCAGTCAACGTGTGCATAGTGACGTGACTCAGTTTGGTATTCGATGTGTGCGATCGAAATTGTGATACCGCGTTGACGCTCTTCTGGCGCCTTATCGATTTGATCGAACGGTGTGAATGGGTTTACATCTGGGTACTTATCGTGAAGTACCTTTGAGATGGCAGCAGTAAGAGTGGTCTTACCGTGGTCAATGTGACCAATTGTGCCAATGTTTACGTGCGGCTTGTTGCGCTCGAATTTAGCCTTTGCCACTTTTTCCTCCTGTTGTTTCTGTTCTGTTAGTTAGTTTGTTTGTTTTCGTCTGCCGAGAGCTCTTAGCGATTACTCGCCGCGAACCTTCGCGATGATTTCCTTCGCGACCGCGGCTGGTACTTCGGCATACGAATCAAATTGCATGCTGTAGCTTGCGCGACCTTGTGTTCTGCTTCGTAGATCTCCGACATAGCCGAACATCTCTGATAGCGGAACAACTGCTTTTACAATGCGAGCGCCTGAACGCTCATCCATGGATTGAATTTGTCCGCGACGAGAGTTTAGATCGCCGATGACATCGCCCATGAAATCTTCTGGAGTAATAACTTCAACCGACATAACCGGCTCAAGGATTACTGGATTAGCGAGCTTTGCAGCTTCGCGGAAAGCTTGAAGACCTGCAATTTTGAATGCAAGTTCTGATGAGTCAACATCGTGGTAAGCGCCGTCAAGAAGCGTTACGCGAACATCTACTAGTGGATAGCCAGCTAGTGGACCGTTCTGCATACCTTCCTTACAGCCAACATCAACTGATGGGATGTATTCCTTAGGAATGCGACCACCGGTGATCTTGTTTACGAATTCGTAGCTTCCTTCAGTTCCAACTGGAAGTGGTTCGATAGCAATTTGAACCTTTGCGAATTGACCAGAACCACCAGATTGCTTCTTGTGGGTGTAGTCATAACGCTCGACAGCCTTCTTTAGAGATTCGCGATAAGCAACTTGTGGCTTACCAACGTTTGCTTCAACCTTGAACTCGCGACGCATACGGTCAACAAGAATTTCAAGGTGAAGTTCGCCCATACCAGAGATGATGGTTTGGCCGGTCTCTTCATCAGACTTAACGTGGAATGTTGGATCTTCTTCTGCAAGACGTTGAATAGCAACGCCGAGCTTCTCTTGGTCAGCCTTTGTCTTTGGCTCAATTGCAACCGAGATAACTGGATCTGGGAAGTCCATTGACTCAAGGATTACTGGCTTTGCTGGATCGCAGAGAGTGTCGCCAGTTGTGGTGTCCTTAAGACCCATAACAGCGATGATCATTCCTGCGCCTGCTGAATCTTTTTCTTCACGCTTATTTGCGTGCATCTGGTAGATCTTTCCGATGCGCTCTTTCTTATCCTTTGTTGAGTTCAGGATTGAAGAACCGGTATCTAGACGACCAGAGTAGATACGCACGAAGGTTAACTTTCCTAGGTGTGGATCTGACATGATCTTGAATGCAAGTGCTGAGAAAGGCTCTGAATCTGCAGGTTGACGTTCTACTTCAACTTCTGCATCGCCCATTTTGTGACCAACGATTGCCTTGATATCAAGTGGGCTTGGTAGGTAACGGTTAACTGCATCAAGCATTGGCTGAACGCCCTTGTTCTTGAATGCAGAACCAGTTAGTACTGGAGTCAACTTGTCAGCAAGTGTTGCACGACGGATTCCATCAATAATTTCTTGTTCTGAAAGTTCGATACCTTCAAGGTACTTCTCCATGATTGCATCATCTGCATCTGCAAGAGTTTCGATCATTGCGTGACGTCCAGCCTTTGCAGCTTCTGCCATGTTCGCAGGGATCTCTTCGATTACGTAATCTTCGCCCTTCTTTGTTTCGCCAGGCCATACAAGAGCCTTCATAGCGATTAGATCAACAACACCTTGGAAATCAGCTTCTAGGCCGATTGGAAGTTGTAGAACTAGAGCGATTGCATTTAGACGTGAACCAATCATTTCTACGCAACGGTCGAATGATGCACCGGTACGGTCTAGCTTGTTAACGAAACAAATACGAGGAACGTTATAGCGATCTGCTTGACGCCAAACGGTTTCTGATTGTGGCTCTACGCCAGCAACACCGTCGAATACGCAAACTGCACCATCTAGAACACGAAGTGAACGCTCTACTTCAACTGTGAAGTCAACGTGGCCAGGTGTATCAATGATGTTGATTAGATGGCCTTTCCATTCGCAAGTTGTAGCAGCAGAAGTAATAGTGATTCCGCGCTCTTGCTCTTGTTCCATCCAGTCCATGGTGGCGCCGCCATCGTGAACTTCACCGATCTTGTAATTGATACCGGTGTAGAAAAGGATGCGCTCAGTTGTGGTTGTCTTACCTGCGTCGATGTGAGCCATGATGCCAATGTTGCGCACCTTAGCTAGGTCGATTGCTGTCTCTACGGCCACTTTGTGAGTCTCCTAATTCCTAATTAATTCTTCTGATTACCAGCGGTAGTGAGCGAATGCCTTATTCGCTTCTGCCATCTTGTGGGTGTCTTCGCGCTTCTTAACTGCAGCTCCTAGACCATTTGATGCATCTAGTAGTTCGTTTTGCAGACGCTCTGCCATTGACTTTTCGCGACGTGCACGTGAGAAATCAACCATCCAGCGAAGTGCAAGTGTTGTTGCACGGCCGGCCTTAACTTCCATTGGTACTTGGTATGTAGCTCCACCAACACGACGTGACTTAACTTCTAGAGTTGGCTTTACGTTATCTAGTGCGCGCTTCAAAGTAATTACTGGATCTGTTCCGCCAGACTTTTCGCGAACGCCTTCAAGAGCAGCGTAAACAATTGCTTCTGCAGTTGAACGCTTGCCGTGTAACAAAATCTTGTTGATTAGAGCAGTAACAACTGGAGAGTTGTAAACAGGATCTGCAACTACTGGTGACTTAGTGACGGGACCTTTACGTGGCATCTAATTAGCCCTTCTTTTCTTTTTTAGCGCCGTAGCGTGATCGTGATTGCTTACGATCCTTAACGCCTTGGGTATCTAGTGAACCGCGAATAATTTTGTAACGAACACCTGGAAGATCTTTTACACGACCACCGCGAACAAGAACGATTGAGTGCTCTTGAAGGTTATGTCCTTCACCTGGAATGTATGCAGTAACTTCCATGCCACTTGTTAGACGAACACGTGCAACTTTACGAAGCGCAGAGTTAGGCTTCTTAGGAGTTGTTGTGTAAACACGAGTACAAACACCGCGACGTTGAGGACTTCCCTTAAGTGCAGGTGTAGTTGTCTTGTCTATCTTTTCTGCGCGACCCTTTCGGACCAGCTGCTGAATTGTTGGCACTACGTTTTCTCCAGTTCGTTACTGCGTTATCTAATTTAATTTTGCGCTTGTTTCCCGACCCACGCGGTCGGGTGTGTTGACCCAACTTCGCAAATCAAGTGCGAATAAATCGCACATGGAAATAGCACTCCGTAAAAAAGAGCAGACGCGAAGGGTATCTGAGCCAAGTCCGAAAGGTCAAAACGGGTCT
>CANBVR010000010.1 GCA_947372965.1 Actinomycetota bacterium | reverse complement strand
CTTTAATTTTGGAATAGCGCCGGAAAATGCGGCGAGAAAAACTATTGCAAGGGCTGCAACGGTTGCATGTTTTGGCGTGAAGTCAAAGAGGTAGATGAGAATTGGTACCGAGAGCATTGCGCCACCGGCTCCAATAAGGCCAAGTACCGCTCCAATAAAGCCACCAGCGACCAGGGCACCTAGGATTTCCATATCAGTATCGTGCCATTAAAAAAGCCCCCGGTCGCTACTTTCGAAGGCGACCGAGGGCTATTAAATTAATTTTGTTTTACTTACTTACTACTTCCAGAGTGCAACGTGAGCTTTTGAGAGAACCCAACCGAAGTCGATTTCGCCACCCTGCTTAGCAAGCATTGCGAAGAGGATTAGTGCTGCGCCAGCAAGAGCGAAGTCTTTCATAAAGCCCATTTGCTCAGTTTGCTTTGCAGTTGCATCTGTTTCAGCCCAGAAGTTGTGGAAGATAATTGCGGCAAGGATTAGGAAGATTGCAAGTAGCAATGCTCCTAGATCTGCGTAGTAACCAAGAAGGACGGCGGCGCCACCAACTACAAGCATTAAGCCTGAAAGTAGAACACCTAGCTTTGCGGCAGGCAACTTCTTGTACTTTGCATAGCCGGTCATCATTTCTAGCTTTGTGAAGTGGTTGATTCCTGACATTAGGAAGAAGCCACCGAAGATGATGCGGCCGATTAGTAGAATTGCGCTCATTTATTTCCTTTTCTTTAATGGGATTCAAACCAGTTTTAAGTTTGAACTTTCTTAGGATAAAAGGTAAGTCTCAGTGGTTGAACTTTCAACTAATAACGAGGTGTGTTGCGGTGAATTGGGGGTGAATCGGACTCACCTGGCCTGCTTTTGAGCGTAAGGTGGCAGTACTTGCGCCTGTCGGTGGAGGCGGTTATCTTTCGAACATATGTTCGAAAATACTGAAGTCAGCAAGCCAAGCGCTCGGGTCCTAGCCCCAGAGGGCGAACCGGTCGAATTCATTTACAAGGGGCGCAAGTTTCATATCCATGCCGTCATATCTAGGTGGCGTGAATCTGGTGGTTGGTGGAATCGAATCAGCGATGGCAATAGCCATCTAACTGATAAAAACATCTTGGAGTCGCTAGATGATGGTGCTCGCGCAATCTGGCGAGTAGAGGCAGCTCCCGAGGGCGCACTCACCACCTTTGAGATCGAACTCGATGAGATAACTAAGACTTGGCTAATTCGCCCAACCTCTAGACCAAATTAATTTATTTAAATGTCAGATCCCAATAACTTTATTCATCTCCATGTAGCCAGTGGCTTCTCATTTAAATATGGAACTGCCCATGCCGCATCTTTAGTTGAACGGGCAGCCGAATTTGAGATGAAGGCGCTAGCTCTAACTGATCGTGATGGGATGGCTGGGGCGGTTACCTTTGTACAAAGTTGCGAGGCAAATGGAATTACTCCAATCCTTGGGGTCAATTTAAGTTTCCTCCAGAAAAAATATCGAGTGACTCTATTGGCCCAAGGTGGGAAGCTAGATTCGCTATACCGATTATTGACCGCCATAAAGATGAATAGTGACCAGAATCTGATCACCTATGAAGTGTTGGAGAAGTTTTCGGAATACTCAAAAGAGGTACTCCTGCTTCACGGCCCAGAATCAGAGTTAGCGCTGGCAATCGCGGCTAGGCGAAGTGCGCAAGCGATCTCTATCTATAACGCCGGGCGAGAACTCTTCGCAGACCAAGCAATTGAATGTGTAACCCATCAAATTGGCGGTGATGGCCCGCACTCAACTCCCTACGCGGCAAGGTCCCTAAGTTTTGCCAGGGATCACGGGCTACCAGCAGTAATAACAAATTCGGTACGAATGCTAGATCGCGCAGATGGCCCAGTAGCTGATGTTTTAGATGCGGCGAGGCAGTTAGTGCCACTAAATATAAAGAACGTTGATCGTCGCAATAGTGAGGGGTATCTAAAGCCTGGCTCGCAGATGGCTGCCTTAGCTGATGAAGTATCACGTCTTGCTGGAGAGCGAACTGGAAGAGGCTTATTGGATACCACTCGTGAATGGGCCGAGCGCACTGCGCTCTCACCGCGGTTAGATGTTGGAATCGGCCAGATCCATTTACCTGAAGCGAGTGTGGTTGGGGCAAAGAGTCGAATCGAATTAGGAAAGCAATTGCGCGATAGATGTGAGGCTGGTCTTGGTAAAAAATATTCTGGCGCCCAATCAGTAAAGGCGGCGCTTCGGCTCGAGGAAGAACTCACAACTGTTGTTGGACTTGGCTATGAAACTTACTTCTTAACTGTTGCAGATATAACTGATCTAGCGCGCGCTCGAGGTATTCGAGTTGCCGCACGGGGAAGTGGCGCCGGTTCCTTAATTTGTCACGTCCTTGGTATCTCTGGTGTCGAACCAATGTCACATGGATTATTAATGGAACGCTTTTGCTCACCACTTCGCGGTGAATTACCAGATATTGATATTGATGTGGAATCAGCAAGGCGGCTAGAAATTTATGATGCCATCTTTGAGCGGTATGGCGATAACGACTGGTCGCGACCAGGAAATCAATCTAGATGCGCCACAGTTTCGATGGTTGAGACTTATCGCGCTCGCCATGCAATTCGAGACGTGGGCGCCGCTCTTGGGATTTCACCAATGGAGATAGATCAGATCGCAAAGGCGTTGCCACATATTCGATCCCGAAATATCGGCAAGGCGCTAGAAAATTTGCCAGAGCTAAAGGGGTTAAATTTAAATACGCCAATTTTAAAAATGGCAGTTGCCCTAGCTGGCAGGTTAGATGGACTACCTAGACATCTATCGATGCATCCATGTGCAATTGCCTTATCAGATATTGGACTACAAGATCATGCGCCGATCGAACGTGCCGCTAGCGGTTATCCAATGGTCGCCTTTGATAAAGATGGCGTAGAAGCGATTGGGTTATTGAAATTAGATGTTCTTGGAGTTCGAATGCAGTCAGCGATTGCCTATTCACTCTCAGAGATTGAACGCACAACTGGTGAAATTCTTGATATCGATGCAGTTGATCTATCTGATAAGCCAACCTTTGATTTAATTAAATCAACTCGAACTCTGGGTATTTTTCAAATCGAAAGTCCCGGACAACGTGAACTGGTTGGAAAATTTGCCCCAAATACTTTTACCGATTTAATAATTGATATCTCACTCTTTCGCCCTGGCCCAGTAAAGAGCGACATGATCACACCCTTTCTCGGTACTCGCCAAGGCCTTAGAGAGCGTCCAATAATTCATGAAGATCTTCGAGAAATTTTGGATGAGACGGAAGGAGTTGTGGTATTTCACGAACAGGTAATAAAGATAATTTCGACTCTTACTGGAATTACTTTGGCGCAGGCCGATGAAAGGCGGCGAGAACTTGGAACGTTAGAAGGACAGCAAATAGTTTGTGATTGGTTCTTTCCGGCAGCGCTAGCAAAGGGCTATACCTTTGAAGTAGTCGAGCAAGTCTGGGAAATTTTGCGTGCATTTGCTTCATTTGGTTTCTGTAAAGCGCACGCCGCAGCGTTCGCTCTTCCGACTTATCAATCCGCTTGGCTTAAGACGCACTACACCGCAGCTTTCCTAGCTGGGGTACTCACGCATGATCCAGGTATGTATCCAAAGCGCGTAATCCTTGATGAAGCTAGGCAATGGGGAATTGAGATTGCACCGATCGATGCAAATCTTTCAGGAAAAACTTATTTAGTTGAGCGCAGTGAAAATATTGGTCGGGCTCCATATCTAGCGCCAGATTCCAAGAGTTCCGGGGCTGCGCTTTTATTGCCAGATGCTAGAGGGTTTGCAATTCGTACGGCGTTATCTGATGTTGGTGGCATAAGTGAGATGGAAGTTGATTCGATTATTTCTGGGCGGCCTTATATAGATCTAGCTGATTTTGTTTATCGCTCTGGCGCTAGTCGGCCAATTGTCGAAAGTTTGGTGATGATTGGCGCCTTTGATCAATTGCATAGCCTTGCTACATCAAAGCTAAATCGCCGAGATTTACTTTTGCATCTTCAAGATATCTATCGTCTATCGGGGTCAAAGAACCCTGCGACAAATAGTCAGATGACTTTCGAATTAGCGCCATCACAATTGCACGCAAGTGGGTTGCCAGATCTGACTGCAAGTGAGCGAGTACGCACCGAAGTTGAGATAACTGGAATGGATATTTCTGCTCACATGCTGGAGTTCTACGGTGATTTCCTAAATAGCATTGGTGCGGTTCGGTCATCAGATCTAATGAAGCACCGTGCTGGAACCTGCGTTTTGGTTGCTGGAGTAAAAGTTGCGCTACAAACGCCGCCCGTTCGCTCTGGGAGGCGAGTTATGTTCCTAACGTTAGATGATGGTTTTGGTTGCAATGATTTAACTTTCTTTGAGGATGTACAAAATAGCTACGCCGGACTACTTCGAAACTCTTGGTTATTTCTAGCACGTGGGGTAATTCGCAGAACTGGCCCACGAGGAATTTCACTTAGAGCAACTGCGGCGTGGGAGTTGTCGGTTTCTTACGAGAAGTGGCGTAACCTCAATCTTCATGAACGAGCCAGAGATGCATGAAGAATTTTCCACAATTCTCCATGTGGATATGGATGCCTTCTTCGCATCGGTTGAAGAGCGCGATAACCCAACTCTGAAGGGAAAACCTGTTGTAGTTGGCATGGGGGTGCGCGGTGTGGTTTCTGCGGCAAATTATGAAGCTAGAAAATTTGGAATTCACTCAGCAATGCCAATTGGTCAGGCCCGGCGACTGGCACCACATGCCATCTTTCTGCCAGTAAATCACGAGCGTTACTCGGAGGTCTCCCAACACGTGATGGAGATATTTAGATCAGTTTCGCCATATGTTGAACCGCTCTCACTCGATGAAGCATTTATCGATGTGACTGGCGCCCGTAGACTCCTTGGAACTGGTCGTGAAATTGGTCAACTAATTAGAAAGCGAGTTCTAGATTCACAGGGGATAACTTGTTCAGTCGGAATCGCTTCAAATAAATTTATTGCAAAGTTAGCCTCGGCAAGGTGTAAACCAAATGGAATGCTCGAAATTGCCCCCGATAGGATCTTGGAATTTTTGCACCCCCTTCCTGTAAAAGCGATTTGGGGAGTTGGCCCAAAAACAAATGAAGAGCTACAGAAATTAGGTTTACGAACCGTAGCCGATATCGCAAATACCCCAAGAAATACTTTAATTCGCGCCTTAGGTGAGGTATCGGGTACCTCACTTTATGAATTGGCTTGGGGGCGCGACTATCGAGATGTAGAACCTGAGGAGATTGATAAATCAATTAGCGCTGCTGAAACTTTCGAAACCGATATTGAAGACCAAGAGATAATTTTGCGTGAATTTCTGCGTCTTACTGAAAAAGCAACAGCACGAATGCGTTCAAAAGATATGAGCGCTAGAACTATTTCAATCAAAGTTAGATTTGCAGATTTTAAAACTATCTCTCGCTCCAAAACTTTTGCATTGCCAATGAGTGGAACAAAGGAAGTCTTTGAAGTTGCAAAGTCACTTTTCATCTCTTTAAAACTTGATAGAGCGCGAATCAGGTTGGTTGGAGTTGGGCTTGAAGGGTTGATGGATGGGGTTGATGGACCAGAACAGCTCGAATTGGGTGAGCGCGATAAGGGCTGGCGCGAGGCTACGGCGGCTATCGATAAGGCAAGTGCCAGGTTTGGGCAAGGAAGTGTGCGTCCGGCACGGTTAATAGATGGCTCAACGCCTGAAAATGAGAGTTAATTCGAATTTCGACTTTCCATCGACGCTCTGTGGCGATATTCTCGCCTTGTGCCACTATCCGATCACGAAAAGCGCATGCTTGCCGAGATGGAGGCTGCTCTCTTCGCTGATGATCCACGCCTAGTTTCAACTCTCAATGGCAGTTCTAGATCACCACAAGCAGGACGTCTCCTAGGTGGAGTTCTTGCCCTACTAGGTGGAATGGCGGTAACAATTGCAGGGTTAATTGCCCAGCAAGTGGCTATTGGAATAGTTGGCTTCCTAATTGCCCTTGGCGGAGTCCTTCTCGCCCTATCAAATTTGAGCCTAAAGGCGGGCTCAATGAAGGCGGCAAATGGCGCCAAATCAAAGAAGAAGTGGTCAGATCGCTTAGAAGAGCGTTGGGATAAGCGCAACTTCGACCGCTAAATAGCCCATTTTTTAGGAGACCACCTCAGAGATGAGGTGGTTTTTTTATTGCCCAAAATTTATGAAATAGGGAGTGGATGGGGGAGCGCTGGGGAAATAAATGGTCAGAAATGGTGCAAAGTGGGGAAAAATGGAGTAAAGTGGTGTAACCGCTTAATTCCGGGGGGATTTGAGCGTATTTAGGTAAGAAAAAGGGGAGGTGGGTCTAAATGTTTCTCGGTACCCACGAACCAAAACTTGATGAAAAAGGGCGAATCATCTTGCCCGCCAGATTCCGAGATGAATTATCAAATGGTTTAGTAATTACTAAAGGGCAAGAGCGGTGCCTTTATGTATTTCCAAGTGGCGAGTTTTCTGCCATTACTGAGCGTTTACGCCAAGCACCTGTAACTGAAAAAGCAGCTCGCGATTACATGCGCGTGATGTTTGCTGGCGCACATGATGAAGTTCCAGATAAACAAGGCCGCGTAACAATTCCAAACGGACTTCGTGTATATGCGGGACTTGAAAAAGATTGCGTTGTTATTGGCGCAAATACTCGCCTTGAAATTTGGGATAGCTCTTCTTGGGAAAGCTATTTGGCTGATCGTGAAAAGAGTTTCTCTGATGTTTCTTCGGAGGTGTTGCCCGGGCTATTTTAAAAGTTTCTCTGTTGTGGCCATCGCCGACCTCAATAACGACGCCCCTTCCCCGGCGCCGTTACCCCCAAGATCCGTCGGCCGGCGATGACCAGAGCAGAAGAAACATAAGAAAAAGAATTCGTTATTAAATTCAAATCAGGCAGAAAAGTTCGAATAAAGAAAGTGGAAGGGGGAGAAGATGCAACAACATATTCCAGTTGCACTCGAGCGTTGTATCGCGCTATTAACCCCTGCAATTGTACGTGCAACAAATCCAATCGTTATCGACGCCACACTTGGAATGGGTGGTCACAGCAAGGCACTTTTAGAGACATTCCCAAATTTGAAAATCATTGCATTTGACCGCGACAAGGGTGCGATCGAAATTGCAACCAAGAATCTAAATGAAGTAATTGATCGCGTAGTTATTGTGCATGCCGTCTATGACGAAATTTCTGAAGTATTGGAAGGTATGGGAATTTCAGAAGTTGAGGGAATCCTCTTTGATCTCGGAGTCTCCTCGATGCAGCTAGATACAGCAGATCGAGGATTTGCTTACTCGCAAGAGGCCCCACTTGATATGCGAATGGATCAGAGTCAGGGGCTTAGTGCTCAAGAGATTTTAGATACCTACTCTCGAAATGATTTAGTTCGCGTGATAAGAAATTTTGGGGAAGAGAAATTCGCCACAAGAATCGTAGATAACATAATTGAAGCCCGAGAATCTGGAACGCTTAAAAGTACAAAGGATCTGGCTGAACTAGTAAAAAGAAGCATTCCAGCAGCCACTCGTCGGACAGGTGGAAATCCCGCAAAAAGAACCTTTCAGGCCCTTCGAATTGAAGTTAATCAAGAACTTGAAGTTTTGTCTCGTGCAATTCCACAAGCAATTAAGGCAATCGCAATTGGTGGTCGCTTGGTGGTTATGTCCTATCAGTCACTCGAGGATAAAATTGTTAAGAGCGAATTTACAAAAGCAACTGCCTCCCATACGCCTCTTGGGCTACCTATGGATCTTCCAAACTCTGCAGCAAGTTATCAATTAGTAATTCGGGGCAGTGAATCAGCTACAGCTTCTGAGATTAATCAAAATGCTCGAGCCCAATCGATGCGACTTCGGGCGATTGAACGAGTGGCAGCATAATGGCGATCACAACCTTAATCCCGGTAATTGGCGCCCCTACCGCTAGAACTAAGAAGGCTCTTTTAAATCTGGTTCCAGCTCTTGGAAAAATAAATACGCAAGAGAAACTAAATACTCGTAAGTTTCAATTATTGCTTGGACTTGTCGTAACTGTTGATCTACTTGTAATTGCAACACTCAATCTTTTAATGACGCAGGATGCATTTACTCTTCAACATCTCAAGCATGAGCGCAATATTGCTTTAGATCAACGTGATGCAACCCTTCGATTGGTTAATGCCAAAGGTTCTCCAGATCAACTTGCCGTTCAAGCACACAAACTTGGAATGGTGCCAGCGCAGGAAATTAAGTATCTAGATTTAGCGGTGAAACCATGACACATCATGCGCTAGTTCATTCCAGGATACGTAGCGTTATGGTCATTACAGGGCTTGCCTTTGCGTTAATTATTTGCCAATTATTCTCTGTTCAAGTAGTACGCGCTGGAACGATAAGTGCGAAGGCGGCAAATGAACTTCGCAACACTTCAGTTCTATTGGCTCCGCGTGGTTTAATTTCAGATGTTAATGGCGTGGAACTTGCTCGCAGTGTTGCGGCGGTAAATATCGTTGTGGATCAGACTCAAATTACCGATCCAGCAAAAGCAGCGCAAATCACATCTCCGGTTCTAGGTATCACCCCAACAGAATTAACCGCACTTTATTCCGGAACTCTTATGTATAAAATGATCGTAAAAAATACAACTCCAGAAACTTGGATTCGCTTACAAGATACCTTGGCCAGTTATAACAAGGTTGTATTAAAGCAAAAAGGTGGACTGGCAAAGCGAATAGTTGGATTCTTCTCTGAGCGTGGATATATACGTGAATATCCAACAGGAAAGTTATCAGCTTCGCTCATCGGCTTCACTAATGATGCAGGCGTTGGCGCTTCAGGTATTGAAAGTAGTATGGAAAATACCTTGGCGGGTGTTAACGGGCAATATGCCTACGAGAACGGAGCTGGCACGGTAATTCCAGGATCAGCACAAATTAGAGTTGAAGCAAAACCTGGCACATCAGTTAAGTTAACAATTGATCGCGATATTCAATGGGTCGCACAAGATGCAATTAGCCAAGCGGTTAAATCTGCAAATGCTAAGTCTGGGACAGTAATTGTTATGGATCCAAAGACTGGCGCAATCTTGGCTCAGGCAAGTGCCCCAACTTTTGATCCAGCCGTGAAAAAATCAATTAGTTTGCTGAGTATTAGAAACCCTGCCGTCCAGGATACTTATGAGCCTGGTTCAACAGGAAAAGTAATTACAGTTTCGGCTGCTCTAGAAGAAAAGAAATTAACTCCTACAACTGTCTTCACGATTCCTTATGCTTTCAAGGCGGGCGGAACCACATTTCACGATCACGAGCGTCACGCGACTCAAAGACTCACAACCACTGGGCTTTTAGCGGTTTCTAGTAATACTGGCGCCATACAAATTGGTCAAGAACTTGGAAAAGATTCACTTTATAATTACTTAACTAAATTTGGAATTGGACAAAATACCGGCTCGCATTTGCCTGGTGAATCCTCTGGAATTTTGCATCCAGTTAAAGATTGGTCAGATACCTCTGAACCAACAATTGCCTTTGGTCAGGGCTATTCGGTAACCGCCCTTCAGGCAACAAGTGTCTTTGCGACCATTGCTAATGATGGGGTACGAGTCACTCCCACGGTTGTTGCTGGTACGACAGATAGCACTGGACATTATTCACCAGCCAAGGGGCAGAGGACAGAGCGCGTCGTGAGTGCGGATACAGCTTCAAAAGTTCGAATGATGTTGGAGAGCGTTGTTTCTGATAACGGAACTGCACCAGCAGCTGCGATTCCGGGTTATCGAGTTGCAGGTAAAACTGGAACCGCAATGAAATATAACGATAGTTGTTCGTGTTACCGCGGTTATACCGCATCGTTTATTGGCTTCGCACCTGCAGATATGCCCAAGTATGTTGTCAGCGTTACGATTCAAGAGCCACAAGGTTTGCACTGGGGTGGCTCACTTGGTGGACCGGTTTTCAAAAAAGTTATGAGTTTTGTTTTACAAGCAAAGCACGTGGCACCAACAGCGCCAAAGACCGATTCATATCCGCTAACCGAGGCGGCGCTTTCGAAAGTTGCGTTAAAGCAATGATTCGGCCAATCGCTGATTATTCAAAAACTCTCTCTCAAGTGGGAAATTTTCTAGGTATCGATGGCCAAGATGGACGTGAAGGTGAAGTTAGCTTTTCTGGGATAACTGCAAACTCAAAGCAAGTTAACCAAGGAGATTTATTTATTGCACTCCCAGGTGCCAAATTTCATGGTGCTAGTTTTATTGATGACGTAAAAGAACTTGGCGCAGTAGCAGTCCTAACCGATGAAGCAGGGGCGCTAATAGTTGCTGGGAAACTGCCAACTGTGACTTCCTCAAATCTTCGAACTTCGATCGGGCCACTCTGCTCATGGTTCTATGGATCTCCGACTTCAAATATTGATCTAATTGGTATCACTGGGACAAACGGCAAGACCACAACGGCATCGCTCCTGAATCAAATTTTACGATACGCCGGAAAGCAGACCGGCCTTATCGGAACTGTTGGAATAGAGATTGGCCAAGATCTCTTACCGACAACACACACAACACCAGAAGCTCCAGATCTTCAATCACTATTTGCAACTATGCGCGAACGTCATATTGGATATGTAGTAATGGAAGTAAGTAGTCATGGCATTGAAGTTGGTCGAATCGCAGGATGTAGATTTACGATGGTTGGCTTCTCAAATTTAACGCAAGATCACTTAGATTTTCATGGATCAATGGAGAACTATTTTGAGAGCAAGAAGAAGCTTTTCACTTCCGAATATTCTGATTTAGGTTTTATAAATATCGATGATCCATATGGTGAAAAGCTATTCACCTCAGGCACTATTCCGATGATTTCGATCTCAAGAACCAACAGGAAGGCGCAATGGCATTACCAAGGCGCGACCCAAACTCCATCTGGCTATCAAGTTTCAATTAGGGGTACTGGCGGGATTTTAATCGAAGGCGAATTGAATCTAATTGGCGAGCACAATTTAGATAATGTTTTGATGGCAGTTGCCATGGCATCGCAAAGTGAGATTGATCCACTTGTTATTGGAAATAGCTTAAGTAAGCTTCTCGGTGCACCTGGGCGTTTAGAAAAGATTGAGCTCAAGCAGAATTTTTTGGCACTTGTCGATTATGCACATACGCCAGATGCAGTTGAGCGAACTTTGGCGACACTTCGTAAAACTGTGAGCGGAAAGATCATTGCAGTTCTTGGCTGTGGGGGAGATCGCGATAAAAGCAAACGACCACTAATGGGAAATGCTTTGGTAAACGGTAGTGATATCTCAGTCTTTACAAGCGATAACCCAAGAAGTGAAGATCCAGCAAGAATTTTGCACGATATGACAGAAGGTCTAAATCTCTCGCAGACGGAGAATGTCATTCTCGATCGACGCGAAGCGATTGCTTTTGCAGTTGCCTGTGCCCAACTAGGCGACTGTGTAATTCTTCTTGGTAAGGGCCATGAGACAGGTCAAGAAGTTAATGGCAAAAAGTTTCCCTTTGATGATCGTTTAGAACTTGCACGAGCGATAGAGGAACTTGCATGATTGAGATGACTTTGGGGCAGATCGCAAAGGTTGTAGGTGGCAGAGTAATTAACTCGCTAGATTCCAGAGTAACAAGCGCTGTTCCAGTGATTGATTCGCGAAAGGCAAAAGAAGGAACTTTTTTTGTGGCCTTCGATGGAAACAATAATGATGGGCATGAATTCATAAACAACGCAATATTAAATGGCGCGGAATTTGCTCTTGTAAGTAAAGAGACGCAGCATCCAGCGATTTTGGTATCAAATGTCCTTGAATCCCTCACGGCTTTAGCTATTCATGTTCGTAATCAACTCACTTCATTAACAGTTATTGGGGTTACGGGTTCACAGGGAAAAACCACGACGAAAGATTTACTAAAACATATATTAAGTACACAGGGAGAGGTTGTTGCCCCGGAAGCATCCCTAAATAATGAGATAGGCGTTCCACTCTTACTTTTAAAGTGTGATTTAAATAGTAAATATTGTGTAGTAGAGATGGGTGCACGGCATCAGGGAGATATCGCGTATCTGGCAAATATCGCAAAACCATCTATTGGATTAGTTCTTTGCGTTGGAAAGGCGCACCTAGGTGAATTTGGTTCCCGTGAGGTAATTGCGGCGACAAAGTCTGAGTTGATCCAATCACTTCCCAAAAATGGATTTGCGATTTTAGGAAGTTATGATGAATTGACTCCACATATGGCCGATAACTTAGAAATCAACAGAGTAATTTTTGGCGAAAAAAGTACTTGCCAGGTTAGAGCAGCAGATATCGAGGTTCGCGAAGGAAGGGCTCATTTCGATTTAGTAACAAGAGATGGTCGTGCTCCAGTAAGTTTGCAGCTCCTTGGACTGCACCAGATTTCAAATGCACTTGGCGCTGCAGCGGTTTCTACCGTTTTAGGAGTTCCACTTGAGGTAATTGCAGCTGCGCTTTCTACTGCCGAAGTTTCTAGTAAATGGCGAATGGAAATAATTGAAAAGGATGACCTCCTTTTGATAAATGATTCTTATAACGCTAACCCAGAGAGTATGGCGGCGGCCCTTCGAACCCTGGCGCTCATTGCGCAAGAAAGGGGCGGTTTAAGCTGGGCGTTTTTGGGCAAGATGCACGAACTCGGCGCGTCATCCACCGCTGAACATCAAGAAATTGGCAGACTCGTCACGGAAATAGGAATTGACCATCTAGTTAGTGTTGGCACAGAGGATTACCTATCTGGCATTACGCAGGATGAATTAGCCGAAGGGGAGACGCAATTGCATTACTTCTCCACCCGAGATGAGGCCCTATCAATGGTTGAAAATTTCACCAAAGGTGATGTGGTTTTGGTAAAAGCCTCTCGTGCCGAAGAATTAAATCTTCTTACCGATTCGCTTCTTAATTTGTGGGCAGGTGCAGAGTAATGAAGGGGATTATTTTCGCCGGCTCATTATCAACACTTTTTAGTTTTGTCTTCACGCCAATTTTAATTCGGATCTTGGCTAAAAAGGGCTTTGGCCAGATGATTCGCGATGACGGTCCAAAAAGTCATCATATAAAACGTGGTACCCCAACTATGGGTGGCATCGTTCTTATAGCTGCAAGTGCAATTGCATATTTCTTGAGCCATTTAATTACTGGTGTAGGAATTAGCGTCTCTGCCCTTATAGTTCTTGGCCTCATGTCGGGCCTTGGGTTAGTTGGGTTCTTGGACGACTGGCTAAAGATTGCAAAGAAGCAATCCCTTGGATTACGTGCCAAAGAGAAATTACTTGGTCAGGCAGTCGCGGCCATTGGATTTGGATATGCAGGATTACATTTCAAGGATAGCTATGGGTTGACCCCGATTTCAACTCATCTTTCTACCGTGAGAGAAACTTCTATAGCTCTTGGTTCGATCTTGGTCGTGCTTTGGATAATCTTCTTAGTTCTCGGCACAAGCAATGGCGTAAATCTCACGGATGGTTTAGATGGATTGGCATCTGGTGCCGCCATTTTAACTTTCTTGGCATTCATAATGATTGGCGTTTGGGAGTTCAAACAGAGCTGCGCTCTTTCAGTTGTACCGCAATGCTATGAAGTTAGAGATCCGCTTGACATGGCCGTGCTTGCAGCTTCGTTAGCTGGAGCTTGCGCCGGATTCCTATGGTGGAATGCTTCACCAGCCAAAATATTTATGGGCGATGTCGGGTCTTTGGCGCTCGGTGGCGCAATTTCAGGAATGGCAATCGTTCTTCGAATCGAAATGTTACTTGCCTTGCTAGGTGGATTATTCGTAATCATCACCTTATCGGTGATAATTCAAACAGGTTATTTCAAACTCTCTGGAGGCAAAAGAGTATTTAAGATGGCACCTTTGCAACATCATTTTGAATTATTGGGTTGGGGTGAGGTAACAATCGTTATTCGCTTCTGGATTATCGCTGGCTTAAGTGTTGCAGCAGGACTTGGCCTCTTCTACGGTCAATGGGTTGTCTCTCAATAATGTCATTCCTTGGCGAACTATCTTCCAAGAAAGTTTTACTTGTTGGAGCTGGTACTACCGGTGCAGGGGTAATCGAGTTTTTAGCCGAACGTGTAAGTGAACTTCAAATTTTTGATGAGAAAGTTAGCGAGATCTCAGGTCGGAAAGTACTTCATGATTTGCCCTCTGGGTCGATAGATCTAGCAGTCATTTCGCCTGGATGGAAGAAGAGCCACCCAGCGATAGAAAAACTTCGTCAATCTGGGGTTGAAATTTTAAGTGAATTGGATCTTGCATGGTTGGTTAAGGAAGAATTAAATCCTGGGCAGAAATGGGTTGCAATAACTGGAACAAATGGCAAAACAACAACCGTCCAGATGCTTGAGACAATTTTAAAAGAGGCAAAAATTAGCGCCATCGCCTGCGGGAATGTTGGATTTCCAGCAATTGCAGCGGTTGCAGATCCGGCAAATTTTGAGCTTCTACTCTTGGAACTTTCCTCATTTCAAATTGATTGGGCAGAACTTCCCAATTTTGAGGCGGTAGCTATTTTAAATATTGCTGAAGATCATATTGATTGGCACGGAAGTTTCACTAATTATGCAAATGCAAAGTTAAAACTTTTAGAGAAGACAAAGTGTGCAATTCTAAATCTCTCAGATCCTGAAATAATCTTACGTTCTGCATCTTGGGCTGGTAAGAAGATATTCTTTGGTTTGGATACTCCACAGCCAGGCGAGATAGGTTTAGTAGAAGAGCTACTAGTGGATCGAGCTTTTGTAACTTCACCGGACGCAGCGGAATTATTTGCAGAATTATCCGATATAAAACCTACCGTGCCGCATAATGTGGCGAATGCCATGGCGGCTGGTGGCATTGCTCTTGCTTTGGGGGTTGCCCATCCAGTTGTAAAAGCTGGTTTAGCTTCTTTTGAGTTGGACCATCATCGTCTTGAGTTAGTTAAGACTTCGAACGACATTAATTGGGTGAATGATTCAAAGGCAACCAACCCCCATGCAGCTTCTGCGGCACTAGCTTCGCACCTTTCAAATATTTGGATTGCCGGAGGACTTGCTAAAGGCGCAAAGATGGATTTACTTGTTCAAAAAAGTGCACCCCGCATAAAGGCCGCGATTCTGATTGGTAGCGACCGCGAATTGATTGCACAAGCGCTCATAAAATATGCGCCAGATATTTCCATACATAGAATTGATATGACTGGATCCAGTCAGGAGTTAATGGATTTAGTTGTATCAAAAGCCATCGAACTTGCCCAGCCGGGAGATACAGTTTTACTTGCCCCTGCTTGTGCTTCAATGGACCAATTCAAATCTTATGCTGAACGTGGTACTTCCTTCGAATCTTCCGTAAATCGTTTGGTGAAATGATGAAACGCAATAACTCAAGTTTGCATCAGTATCGAAGTTTCTTGCAAAAGCCAACAGCTGACTACTTCATGATCATGAGTACAGTTCTTGCACTTGCTGGATTGGGTTTAGTTATGGTTCTATCCGCTTCTTCGGTTACTTCCCTCGAGCAGTATGGAAACGCCTACGGCATATTTTTACGCCAATTTCTCTTCCTAATTATCGGACTAGTTCTAGCCAGTTATGGCGCTTTGGTAAAAGTTGGTATCTGGGATCTCCTTGCGCGAATATCTGTATTCGCTGGGGGAGCGGCTTTAGTTTTACCTATTGTTATTGGTAAAAGCATCGGTGGTAATAAAAACTGGGTTGGCTTTGGGTCGTTTTTAATACAACCAAGTGAATTTGCCAAACTTGCCTTGATCTTTTACATCTCAAGGCAATTGTGCCGCCATCAAGAACGCGTTGAGAGAGATAAATCTTCAAGCGCCTTTGGCCTGATAATTCCAGGAACGGCGCTCTTCTTAGGTTTAATCCTTGCCGGTAAAGATCTGGGAACAGCAACCATTGTTGCGGGAATTGCCATAGCCATGCTTTTTGTATCGGGTATAGATCTACGAACAATCTTTGGGGTTTTTGTTGTTGCCTTTGGTAGCGGGCTCTTCCTCGCAATTTCTCAGCCAAGTCGACTTAGAAGATTTCGCGCCGTTCTTGATCCATTCGCTCCTTCAGTTTATAAATTTGCTGGTTGGCAACCGGCGCATAGCTTGATGAGTTTGGCCAGCGGAGGAGTATTTGGCGTTGGTATCGGGGCCAGTAAACAGAAGTGGGCCAACCTCTCAGAGGCACATACCGATTTTATCTTCTCCGTTATCGGGGAGGAGATGGGGCTTCTTGGAACTTTCGCTGTTATCGCACTCTATTCAATTTTAATTTTTGCAATATTCAGAGTGGCGATTTCAACCAAAGATTCTTTTGCAAAGTATGCAGTAACTGGAATTGGTTGCTGGTTGATTCTGCAAATCTTGGTAAATCTACTAACGGATGTGGGTTTAGTGCCAGTAATCGGCGTGACACTTCCATTTATTTCGTATGGTGGATCTTCACTAATTGCCAATTTTATAGCTATCGGTTTTGTTCTCAATGTCGCTCGTAGAGAACCAGAATTAAAAGCCATTCTAAAATCTCGTAAAGTTGCCCGCGGATGAAACTCGTAACTCTAGTTGGAGGCGGAACAGCAGGCCATGTAGAGCCAGCTCTCGCAGTTGGAAATTGGCTTATGGCCAATTCCCCGGATATAAAATGTGACTTTGTTGGCACTTCAGGAGGGGTTGAAGCCGATCTCTTGCCTAAGACGAATCTACATTTCCATAAGATACTTAAAGCGCCATTTCCACGTAGTTTCTCAGTTGCCACCATTATCTGGCCAGTGAAATTCCTTCTTTCTGTTCTACAGAGCCTGAAATTACTAAATGGCTCGAAGTTAGTTATCGGTTTTGGTGGATATGTATCTGCTCCCGTTTATCTCGCGGCCCGTATTCGTAATATTCCAATAATTATTCATGAGGCAAATGCCAAGCCTGGTTGGGCCAATAAAGTTGGAGCCAGGTTTACAGATAAAGTCACGATTGCATTTGAGGGTGCCAAGTCCTTGGGTGGGCGCTGGGGATCGGCAAAACTTGTTGGTATGCCAATTAGGTCTGAAATTAGGGCAGTTCGAAGCCTTTCCGATAGTCAAATAACTCAATTAAAGTTGGAGCTATCTTCAAAGTTAAACTTGAACCCAAAATCCAAAAACATCTTTATTTTTGGTGGCTCACTTGGTGCAAAACGTATAAATGATGTCATCGCCGCAAGTGTTACGGAATTAATAGATCGCGGTTACAACGTTATTCATTCGGTTGGTCGAGGAAATCAGCTGCCAGCGGCGCGTTTCGGGTATGCCCCACTTTCATATATCGAAAATATGGCGCAAATTTATGCAATATCCGATCTAGTTATTGCTAGAAGTGGCGCGGTCTCCTGCGCAGAGATTGCATCTGTAGATCGATACGCACTATTAATTCCACTCCCAATCGGTAATGGCGAGCAGGAAGCCAACGCGCAGGATTTGGTGGCAAACGGGAGAGCGCAGATTTGCCTAAACAGCGCATTTAATAGTGAATGGTTGATGTCGAATCTAAATTCCTTGATGCAAAGCGCCTCACTCAAACGGAACCGTGTTTTGAATTCAGCAGATTTACCGGCAGATGCCATGATTGGACAAATGGCCTTGGAAGTTCTCGGGAGAGCTAATTGAATCTTGCAGAGTTGGACCGTAAGAGAGTCCACTTTATTGGCTTGGGTGGCGCCGGCATGAGTGGAATTGCAAGAATTATGATCTCGCGAGGAATCAACGTCTCTGGAAGTGATGCCAAGGATTCCCCGGTTTTAGAAGGTTTGCGAACCTTAGGAGCAACTGTATTTATCGGGCACCATGCTTCAAATATTTCAAATGCCGAAGTCTTGGTTTACACAAGCGCCATAAGTGAATCCAATCCAGAACTGATTTCCGCCAAAGAAGCTGGAATTTTGATATTAACTCGCGCAAAGGCGTTATCGATTTTGATGAGTGGTTCAAAAGCAATCGCCGTAGCAGGTACCCATGGCAAGACCACAACGACTTCAATGTTGACGGTAGCTCTTCAAAGTGCCGGGATGGATCCTTCTTTTGCAATCGGAGGCGCAATAAACCGCTCTGGAACAAATGCTCATCTAGGGACTGGAGAAGTCTTCGTAGCCGAAGCAGATGAGTCAGATGGTTCATTTCTTGAGTACAAGCCGCTAGGTGCAATCATTACCAATATCGAACTAGATCACGTAGATCATTTCCCGGATCTGGAATCTGTGTTGAAAATATTTGAAGAGTTCGTTGCTTCAATTAAACCTGGCGGCTTCCTCGTTGCCGGAATAGATAGCCCGGGAGTTGTCGAGCTTCTCTCTCGCATAAACCGTAGTGATATCGCGATTCACACTTATGGCGCCGATGGTGAATTCTCGTTTTCACACCAGTCGCTGGCGGCAAAAGGTGGAAGTGTGCGAGTTATCAGAAGAGGTAAAGTCCTGGGAGAACTAGTTCTTACGATTCCAGGGGCCCACAACCTGCAAAATGCAACAGCGGCACTTGTGGCAGGGTTAGAAGTAGGAGCAAGTTTTCCGCAATTGCTAGACGGTCTAGAAAGTTTTTCGGGAGCAAGACGTCGCTTTGAAAATCGCGGAACAGTAAATGGAATCACCGTAATCGATGACTATGGGCATCACCCAACTGAGGTTCGGGTTACTTTAGAGACAGCCCGAAGATTTGCTGGCTCTGGGCGAGTTATAGTCATTTTCCAACCGCATCGTTATTCCCGAACCGCAATGTTTGCCTCTGACTTTGCAAATGCACTTAGCTTGGCAGATCAAATATATCTACTTGAAATTTATGCAGCCAGTGAACAACCCATCGCAGGGGTATCTTCTTTACTTATCACAAAAGAAATTGATTCGAATAAGGTCAAATACCAACCGTCAATGATTGAAGTTGTAGAAGAGATTAGTGAACTCGCAAAACCTGGTGATGTCGTAGTTACTTTGGGGGCCGGAGATGTTAATTCTCTAGCGCCAGTACTTTTGAAAAATCTCGAGGATCGCTTTGCCTAAAAGATTTAAGCGGCTAATTAGATCGATCATTGCCCTTTTGTTGGTGGCTGGGCTTGCATATGGTCTTGGATGGTCAAATATCTTGGCAATTAAACAGATCAATATCACTGGGACAAAACAGGTCGTTCTTATTTCTACTTCGATTGCTTCCTCCAACTCCGGATTAAAGGTCGGCGAGCCATTGGCCAGAGCGAATATGGCAGCGGCCAGAAAGGCTCTTGAAAATATTGATTGGGTCGCGAGGAGTTCGGTATCAAGGAACTGGCTTAATGGAAAAGTTTCAATAAAGGTAGAGCAGCGAATTCCGGTAGCGCTATTTTCGGGCGAATCAGGAGCCCTTCGCTATCTAGATTCAAGTGGGGTGGAATTCACCGCCCTAGATGCCCCAAGCAATTTGCCACAGGTAAACCTCATGGCAAGTGCACCTGAAACGAGAAAATTTGCCGCAGAATTTGTGGCCAACCTGCCTGAAGATATTTTGCAGGCCATGACTAGCTTGCTGATCTCTTCAAACCTTCATGCAACTATGACATCTTCCTTACGAAAGCCAGATCTCTTAATCGAGTGGGGTAGCGGAGATTCAATTTCGACAAAAATCGAAGTGCTTCATCGCCTTTTACTATTGCCGGAAAATAAGAAGATTTCTTTTATTGATTTAAGTACTCCAACCGCACCAATCGTTAAGTGATGTAATAAGAAATTAAATAACTTTCTTTTTCGTGTCGGTCGTTGATTGCACCTTCGTATCACCCTAGTTTTAGTTGAGCACACCATAACTCTCAAGTTGAGATTTAGGGTAAGGGAAGAGGCACTCGTGGCAACACCACAAAATTATTTAGCAGTTATCAAAGTTGTCGGCGTCGGCGGCGGCGGAGTCAATGCAATTAATCGCATGATTGAAGCCGGATTAAAAGGCGTTGAGTTCATCGCAATAAATACGGATGCACAACAACTAATCATGAGTGATGCCGATGTGAAATTAGATATTGGAAGAAAGTTAACTCGCGGCCTCGGTGCTGGTGCTGCACCTGAAATTGGTCGCCAAGCAGCCCTTGACCATTCCGAAGAAATTGAAGAGATGCTTCGCGGTGCAGATATGGTTTTTGTTACTGCCGGTGAAGGTGGCGGAACTGGTACAGGCGGTGCACCGATTGTTGCAAAGATTGCAAAAGATTTAGGTGCGCTAACGGTTGGAGTTGTTACAAAACCATTTACCTTTGAAGGAAAGCGCAGAACAGCACAAGCAGATGAAGGTATTGCAAATTTACGTGAAGAAGTAGATACCTTGATTGTAATTCCAAATGATCGCTTACTCGCAATTTCGGATCGTTCAATTTCGCAAATCGAAGCGTTTAGAAGTGCCGATCAAGTTTTACTTTCTGGAGTCCAAGGTATAACTGATTTGATCACAACTCCTGGATTAATAAATCTCGACTTTGCAGATGTGAAAAGTGTTATGGCTGGAGCTGGTTCTGCTCTTATGGGTATTGGCTCAGCTCGCGGCGAAGCACGAGCAACTCGAGCGGCAGAACTTGCTATTTCTAGCCCACTACTTGAAGCCTCAATTGATGGAGCTCATGGTGTCTTGCTTTCTATTGCAGGTGGCTCAGATATTGGTTTGTTTGAACTTTCCGAAGCGGCCGAACTTGTCGCGCAATCAGCACATCCAGATGCAAATATTATTTTTGGAACTGTGATCGATGATGCGTTAGGCGATGAAGTTCGAGTTACAGTCATTGCTGCTGGTTTTGAAGGTGGAGTTCCAAAACGAGTATCAGTACCTGTGATTGATGCAGCCTCACTTTCAGGAAATGCAGACCCAATTGCGGTAAATGATCCACTTGCAGTGGCTCTTGATCTGCCAACGGGCGAAGAAGTTTCATCTTCCACACGTCGCCGAATCACATTTGAAGATTTGGTTGCTGAGGACGATATCGATATTCCAGACTTCATGCGATAGTTCGCTATTTTGGCGCGGATTACTTTCACTGGGATTTCAAGTGGAAATCTTGGTGTGCATGTGGGTGATGATGATGCACATGTAGCGGCAAATCGCTCGGAGTTAAATAAACTTCTTTCAATTCCCAAAATTATATATATGCGTCAAGTCCACGGTAACGAAGTTATAAATGTTGATTTTGATACGCAAGGTGAACCTGAGTGCGATGCAATTATCTCCACCGATAAATCGGTAGGGCTTGCAGTTTTATCTGCCGACTGCCTTCCGATACTTGTATCTTCCAAGGTTGCTATCGCAGCAATTCATGCAGGTCGCAAAGGCCTTGTAAACGGAATCATCCCCAAAACTATTAATCAAATGATCGCTTTAGGAGCAACAGAGATAGAAGCGATTATTGGCCCAGCAATCTGCGGTGACTGCTATGAAGTTGATCCCATTATGTATTCCGAGATCACAAGAGGGTTACCCTCTATGGTCGCAAAGAATGGGCGCTCAAATTTAGATTTGATAAGTGGAGCGATTTCTCAGCTACAAAGTTCTAATGTGAAGTCAAAGTATGTAAATGTCTGCACAAAGCAATCAAATGACTTTTATTCATATCGCAGGTTGCAAAATACTGGTCGCCAGGCAGGAGTGATTTCATTTTGAGCGCTCGGAGCGATGAGTTAAAGCACAATCTTGCCGCTGTTAGAAGCAGAATTGCAGATGCTGCTGCAAGCGCCGGCCGCGACCTTGATGAGATTAATTTGATAGTGGTAACCAAGACTTTCCCCTTAAGTGATGTGGAAATTTTGTATGAACTAGGAGTGCGAGATTTTGGGGAAAATCGCGATCAAGAGGGGAGCGCGAAGGCACCGCAGATGCCGGCAGATGTGATCTGGCATTTCCAAGGTCAAATTCAAAGTAATAAATTGAAATCTATCTCCCTCTGGGCCGATTTGATTCACTCACTTGATGAGATCCGCCATGCCATGCTGATCGATTCACTTAGTCCTGGGAAATCAGTTCTAATACAAATCTCTCTAGATACTGATAATGAGAATCGGGGCGGAGTAAAGCCCACCGAACTTCAAGAGTTTGTAAACCAATTAACAACCAAAACCCAGTTAGATTTACGTGGCTTCATGGCAGTGGGACCACTTGGCCAAGCTCCTCTGACCGCCTTTTCTAGGTTACGGGAAATTGTGAAGGATTTTCCAAAATACCCAGTTCTTTCGGCGGGAATGAGCAATGACTTTATTGAAGCCATTTCAATGGGCGCGACACATGTGCGAATAGGTAGCCAAATCCTCGGGGTTCGTTGATGGCTAACCTAAGATTTACCCATGGCTAATGCATTTAAGAAGGCAGCAAATTTTCTAGGGCTAGTAGATGACGAAGAGTTAGATCTCGCCCCAGAGGTAGTTGAATCGACACCACGTCGCGGTTTTAGAGGTCGAGACATTCAAGACTCTGAAACACCTTCATACCTTCGAAATACACCTTCACCAGTGCGAGTTGCACCGGTGCGCACTACTCCATCAGTTCAAGTTCATGAGGCGCCAGTAGTTGATCGCATCATTACCTTGCACCCTCGGATGTATAGCGAAGCGCGCACGATTGGTGAGCATTATCGAAGTGGACAACCAGTCATTATGAATCTGAGTGACATGGAAGAGTCAGAGCGCAAACGCATAATTGACTTCGCGTCCGGACTAGTTTTCGGTCACTACGGAAGTATTGAACGCGTAACATCTAAAGTTTTTCTACTAACCCCACCAAATGTAATGGTGAGCAATGAAGATAAGACTGCGGCAGCACAAGCAAGTTTCTTTAACCAAAGCTGATAAATGCCTCTGATCGGAACACTGCTATCTTCAGTACTAAGCCTTTTTACTTTGGCGCTAGTAGGTCGATTAATCTTTGACTACGTCCGCATCTTTGCGCCGAATTGGCGTCCTCGCGGCATAGTTTTGGGCCTTGCTGAATTAATTTATGCGATAACAGATCCAATTATTAATTTTGTTCGGCGATTTGTGCCACCTTTAAGATTAGGTCCAGTGGCACTTGATCTCTCATTTATCGTTGTTTTTGTTGGTGTTCAAGGCCTTCAAAAAGCAGTGATGATCCTCTTTTAAGACTTCTTTAATTCAAGCCACAATCCAAGTTCATTACTTGAATCGTTCTTGTCACCAATTTCTTGGAAGTCAACTGCAAGAGTTTCGGCTCCAATAAGCTCAAGATTATTCTTAATAACTTTTAGGACCTCTGGATTAGCACCGTAACTAACCTTTATTCGATCGCTTATATCGAAGTTTGATTGCTTACGATTTTCTTGAATTGCGCGAATAACTTCACGAACTAATCCGGCCTCAATTAGCTCGGGAGTTAATTCGAGATCTAGGGCCACGCTCTCTCCTGAGTGAGAAGCAACAGACCAACCCTCTTTTGGAGTTTCGGTAACAACCAAATCTTCAATTGTCAGATCAGCGCTCTTTGATCCGTATGAAAGGGCTACTGAGGCGTTTGCTCGCAATTGCTTAACGAGGCTGGACTGATCGCTAGCTGAAATAGCTTTAGAAATCTCTTGCACATCTGCGCCATATCTTGCTCCAAGGGATTTGAAGTTTGCCTTGACCGAGATGCTTACAAGCTCACCACCAGCCGATGCGAGTTCGTCGAGACTTAATACATTTAGTTCATCTGAAATGTGAGAGCGAATCTCCTCATTCATTTCACTCCAGCCCGAGGCTGCGACAAGGGCGCGCGAAAGCGGTTGGCGAATCTTGACCTTTGACTCAGCGCGGGCAGCGCGACCAAGTTCAACCAATCGACGGGAGAGTCGAACAGATTTTGAAAGCGGTTGGTCGACTAACTTTGAATTACTTTCTGGAAAGTTAGCCAAGTGAACGGACTCAACAAGATTTGGTTCTAGGTTTCGAACCAATTCTTGCCAAACATGTTCGGTTATAAATGGAACCATTGGCGCCATAAGAAGAGTTAGCTCCTTTAGGCAGTTGTATAAGGTTTCAAGCGCAGCGCCATCGCCATCCCAAAACTTTCTGCGGGAACGTCGGACATACCAATTTGATAAGTCGTCAATAAAACCGGCTATTAATTTTCCGGCTTCCTGTGAATCGTATGCCACGTAGGCATGGTCAACTCCAGAGATCAATTCATTCAATTCTGAAGTGATCCACTTATCCATCGTGCTAAGTGGGAGAGTATTTGTGCCCAATTGGAAATCAGATGCCTTTGCGTAAAGAGTGAAGAATGAGACCGTGTTCCAATAAGTAAGAAGTGTTTTTCTTACTACATCGGAAATCGCATCGTGGCCAACGCGTCTAGCGCTCCAAGGAGATCCGGCAGCAAGCATGTACCAACGAACCGCATCTGCGCCATGTTGATCCATAAGGGGTACAGGTTCAATGACATTACCTAAATGCTTACTCATCTTTCGACCGTCTTTATCAAGAATGTGTCCAAGACAAAGAACTGTTTCATATGAACTTTGGTCAAAGACTAAAGTTCCAATAGTCATCAAGGTGTAAAACCAGCCGCGTGTTTGGTCAATCGCTTCACAAATGAAATCTGCCGGGTAGGCGGCCTTAAATAGTTCTTCCGAACCTTCTTTATGAGGGTAGCCCCATTGCGCAAATGGCATTGCACCTGAGTCAAACCAGCAGTCAATAACTTCTGAAGTTCTAACCATGGTCGAATCGCACTCCTTGCAAGCAAAAGTGATGTCATCAACAAATGGTCTATGCGGGTCAGTACCCTTTAATTCTTTTCCAGAAAGTTCTCCTAGTTCAGCCAAGGACCCAACGCAGTGTTCATGCTTATTCTCACAGCGCCAGATTGGTAGGGGCGTGCCCCAGTATCTATTTCTTGAAATTGCCCAGTCAATATTGTTATTAAGCCAATCGCCATAGCGCCCCGTCTTAATTGTTTCAGGGTGCCAATCGGTCTTGGCATTTTCGCGCAGAAGTGCGTCTTTGATTTGCGTAGTTTTGATATACCAAGATGGTTGCGCGTAATAAATCAAAACTGTATGACAGCGCCAACAATGTGGATATGAGTGCTCGTATTGAAGTTGTTTAAAAAGTAGCCCTCGAGATTTTAAATCTTTAACGAGTGGCTTATCAGCCTCTTTGAAGAAGATCCCACCGACCAATTTAGTTTCAGAGGTGAAATGACCATCCGGCGCAACTGGATTTACTACAGGTAAGCCATATTTACGGCAAACCTGGAAGTCATCGGCGCCAAAGGCGGGAGCTTGGTGAACTAATCCAGTTCCATCTTCAACAGTTACATACTCGGCCAGAACAATGAAATGAGAATCAGGAATTTCGATCAAATCAAAGGGGCGAGAATAAGTTGTGCGTTCGAGCTCGGAGCCAATGAAGGTTGCAATTACTTTTCTTTCTTCGCCCAGAATATTTGCTAAGTTTTCAGCAACCACCAGACGTTCGGGTCCATTTTCGCCAGGAATTTCAATAACTTGGTATTCAACTTTAGGGTTTACGGCTACTGCAGTATTTGAAACTAGAGTCCAAGGAGTTGTAGTCCAAACCAAGAAACTAGCTCCAAGTTCTGCGATCTTGCCAGATGTAGCCGGAAAGCGAACATAAACTGATGGATCTGTAACCGTTTCATAACCTTGGGCTAATTCATGATCGGATAATCCTGTTCCACAACGAGGGCAGTACGGGGCAACTCTGTGGTCTTGTACAAGCAATCCCTTTTTCCAAATTTGTTGGAGCGACCACCAGACACTCTCAACATATTCACTAGACATGGTCCAATAGGCTTCATCGAAATCTACCCAAAACCCCATGCGGCGAGTCATGCCAATAAATTCGTCAACGTGCTCTTGCACCGAAATTCGACACTTTGCATTAAATTCGGCAATCCCGAACTCTTCGATATCACCTTTCCCGGTAAATCCAAGTTCTTTCTCAACTGCAATTTCTACTGGTAGTCCGTGACAATCCCATCCAGCTTTTCTAATTACTTGATGGCCCTTCATTGTCTGGTAACGAGGGAATAAATCTTTAAAGACTCGAGCCTCAATATGGTGAGTGCCAGGTTTTCCATTTGCAGTTGGTGGGCCTTCGTAGAAAGTCCACGAAGGTGCGCCATCGCGCGCACTTATGGTCTTCTTAAAAATTTCTTGTGTTTCCCAGAATGAGAGAATTTGGTGCTCAACGGCAGGCAGATCGATCTGCGGAGCTAGTGACTTAATTGAAGACATTTCTATCCAATCCCATCCAGGTGAGTTTTTACTTAGAACCCACGAAAATTGGAGGGACGGCTATTGCTAACCGCGGTACCACCCGCCTTGTAGTAAAAATTCTTTCGAATTTACTACCGCTTTACTCCCGCTCCCAGTTCTACCTTGCAATTAATGTCTTCTGAACTGACATCAACAGCATTTCTTCTGGTGGCTCCAAGGTGATTGCCTCTTCAGCGCCATTTTCTTGCGAGGGGGCAATTCTAGCGCGCCTAAGTTGGTCTTTGTTGCCAACGGCATTAACCTTTGCGGGCGCGTGAAGGGTGGAAATTCCATGAAGAAAGTCGTCTCAAAGTTGGTCAAGAAAGCGGCATCAGTGAAATCTAAAAAGGCTCCAGCCAAGGCAAGCTCGACAAAAAAGAGTGCGAAAAAAGCCGCACCTAAGAAGGTTGTAGCAAAGAAGGCTGCCGCAAAGAAAGCAAGTAAGCCAATTTCTAAGAAGGCTGTGGCTAAGAAGGCTGTTAAGCCAGTTGTTAAGAAGAGCGCGCCTACACGTTCACCAAATATTGTGAAACCTCAACTTGCCAAGAGCGCAAAGAAAATTGCCGCAAAGCCAGTTGCGGCCCGACTTCAAACAACTACAAAAGGAAATTCAACAACTATCACTGTAACAACAAATGAAGTGGCAGTTGCTGAGGTCGTAGTTGAAGAACGCCGGTTAACCATGCCACCACCACCACGTCCGATAAAGAGCGGTAAAAAGGGGCCAGGTCTAAAGCCGATCAAAGGACCACCAGCAGCACTTAATCTTGGTGAGACTGTCGAAAATTGGACTGCAACTGAACTCAAATCAATGCGCAGTGAATTGGCGAAGGAATTAGTTAGATTGAAGTCAGAGCTTGCAATTGTTGAGGCCGATATGGCTGATTTAATAAGCGCCGCAGGAGTAGGCGCCGGCGATGATCAAGCTGATGCTGGTACTAAGACTTTCGAACGCGAACACGAAATGTCTCTGGTCTATAACGCGCGTGACATGGTCTTGCAAACAGAGCATGCACTTGAGCGAATTGACTCAAAGAGTTACGGTAAATGTGAAGAGTGCGGTAATTCAATTGGTAAGGCACGTTTGCAAGTATTTCCACGTGCGACATTGTGCATGGTTTGCAAGCAAAAAGAGGAACGACGCTGACCCTAGAAGTGCGCCGCAAGTTAGCAGTTTGTGCCCTTTTAGTTTTTCTTGCTGATTATTTAACCAAGGCGATGGCAGTAAAGTTTTTGATTGATGGTCCAAAACTGATAATTGGAACCTTCTTTAAGTTTGAACTCAGATTCAATAAGGGGGCGGCATTTAGTTTGGCGACAAGCAAGACCATTTTTCTATCAGGTTTTGCTATTTTAGTTGCGGCAGCCATTTTTTATCTTGGTTCTAGAACTTCCTCGAAACCATTGGCCTTGGCCTTTGGAACGGTGCTTGGTGGGATATTTGGAAATCTATCTGATCGAATTTTTCGCTCCCCGGGCGGTTTGCAAGGAGCGGTTGTAGATTGGATATCGGTGGGAAGTTGGCCCACTTTTAATATTGCAGATTCTGCAGTTGTGATCGGCGCCCTGTCGATTCTTTACTTGCGGTGGAAGAACATTCCACTCAGAATGGTTGGAAAGTAAATGAGTCGCGAAGAGAAAAATATTTCAATCCCAGAGGGGTTGGAAGGTGAGCGTATTGACGCGGCACTTTCTAGATTACTTGGATTATCTCGCTCTGTAGTTGTGGGGCTTATTGAAGAGGGCGAAGTAAGCCGAAATGACAAAATTGCGACTAAATCCGATCGCGTACTAAGTGGCGATTTTATATCAGTGACCATGCCAGCAGCGCGGGTCGAGCCATCACTACAACCAACTCCAGTTGAAGGGTTAAAGGTTATTTATGATGATGCAGATGTAATTGTCGTAGACAAACCAGCGGGTATTGCCGCGCACCCAAGTCCGGGATGGCGAGGGGCAACAGTTATTGGCGCAGTTATTGCAGCCGGATATCAAGTTGCAACAAGTGGTGCGGCTGAACGACAGGGAATTGTTCATCGCCTTGACGTTGGAACCACGGGATTAATGGTTATTGCAAAGAATGAAAATTCATACAGTAATTTAAAGCAGCAGTTTCGAGATCGCTCAGTAACAAAGGTTTATCACGCACTTGTACAAGGACATATGGATCCATCTGAAGGAACCATTGATGCACCAATCGATCGCCATCCAAAAGAAGATTATCGCTTCGCAGTTGTTTCAGATGGCAAGCCCAGCATTACTCATTACACCGCACTTGAATTTTTTCCATCAGTTTCTCTTTTGCAAATTGAATTGGAAACTGGTCGCACCCACCAAATTAGAGTTCACTTCTCAGCTCTTCGCCATCCATTGGTAGGAGACCTAACTTATGGTGCAGACCACACGATTGCCGATCGCTTACAAATCTCTAGACCATGGCTCCATGCTCGAGAGTTAAAATTCACCCACCCAAGCACAGGGGAGGAGATCGCTTTCTTCTCCGATTACCCCGAAGACCTGACACGCTGCCTTGAGATTCTCTCCCATGCCCAACAGTCGAATTAGTCAGTAGTAATCTCCGATCGATGTCTGCGCAACCGGGTTTTGTCCACTTACATGTACACACTGAATACTCCATGCTTGACGGTGCCGCCCGCGTGGACGAGCTTGTTGCTCAGGTTGCAAAAGAAGAGATGCCAGCGATCGCCATTACGGATCATGGAAATGTTTTCGGTGCCTATGACTTTAATAAAAAAGCGAAGAAGGCGGGCATAAAGCCAATCATTGGAATTGAAGCTTACGTTGCTCCAGAATCTAGATTTAATAAACAGCGAGTTAAGTGGGCCGATGGTGGCGAGGATGATGTTTCAGGTGGTGGCGCATATACCCACATGACGATCTTGGCTGAAAATAATGTAGGACTAAATAATCTTTTTAGGTTATCTTCTCTCGCCTCTCTTGAAGGCTATTACTACAAACCACGCATGGATCGCGAACTACTTTCAAAATATTCAAGTGGCTTAATTGCAACAACTGGGTGCCCAGGTGGGGAAATACAAACACGTTTGAGAATGGGTGCCTATCGCGAGGCAAAGGCAGCGGCCAGCGATTTTCGAGATATTTTCGGTGCTGATAATTATTTCTTAGAACTTATGGATCATGGAATCGATATCGAAACAAGAGTGCGTGCAGATCTGCTAAAGCTTGGCAAGGAATTAGGACTTCCACTCTTAGCAACAAATGATCTTCACTATACAAAGCATGAGGATGCACCGGCACACGAAGCCTTACTTTGCGTTCAGTCGGGCTCAACTATGGCCGACCCGAAGAGATTTAAATTTGAAAATGATGAATTTTATTTAAAGAGTGCCCGAGAAATGCGTGAAATTTTTAAAGATCATCCTGATGCTTGCGATAACACTTTATTAATCGCAGAGCGTTGTGAGATCACCATGCTGGAAAATGAAAATTTGATGCCCGAATATTCTGTCCCTAATGGAGAAACTGAAGATTCTTGGCTACGTAAAGAATCAAATCGTGGCCTATCGGAGCTATTTAAGGGAAGCGTTCCGCCTGAATATCAATCACGTTTAGATTATGAATTAGATGTCATGATAAAGATGGGCTTTCCTGGCTACTTCTTAGTTGTTGCTGATTTATGTTCTCATGCTCGAGCTGTTGGAATTCGAGTCGGACCGGGCCGTGGATCGGCAGCCGGATCATTGGTCTCGTATGTATTGGGAATTACTGCTCTTGATCCAATTCGACATGGACTCTTATTCGAGCGGTTCCTAAATCCAGAACGTATTTCAATGCCGGATATTGATCTGGATTTTGATGAACGTCGTCGTTCGGAAATGATTGCATACGCAACCAGTAAGTACGGCGAGGATCGTGTGGCACAGATAATTACTTATGGCACCATTAAATCAAAGCAAGCACTAAAGGATTCAACTCGCGTCCTTGGATATCCATATGCAAATGGTGACAAGCTAACTAAGGCGTTGCCACCTTCGGTTATGGGCAAAGATATAACTCTTAGTGGGGTATTTAATACTGAAGATGATCGCTATGGGGAAGCAGGCGAATTTAGAACTTTGTATGAGACCGATCCGGATTCAAAGCGAATTGTTGATACGGCGCGTGGGTTGGAAGGACTTAAACGTCAGTGGGGCGTACATGCTGCTGGTGTTATCTTAAGTAAGGTTCCACTTTTAGACATTATTCCAATCCATCGCCGCGATTCAGATGGTGCGATCATCACGCAATTCGATATGGGTGCATGTGAATCAATCGGTCTGCTAAAGATGGATTTTCTAGGTTTACGAAATCTTTCAGTTTTAGATGATGCTTTATTGAACATAAAGGCCAATAGAGGCGTTGATCTAGATTTAGCTACTTTGGAATTGACCGATCTAAAGACTTTCGAGTTGCTCGGACGCGGTGAAACTCTTGGAGTGTTCCAGCTCGATGGTGGCCCAATGCGGGCCCTTCTTCGCCAGATGAACCCAGATTCTTTTGAAGATATCTCCGCGGTAATTGCGCTATATCGCCCTGGCCCTATGGGAGTTAATGCGCATAATGATTATGCAGATCGAAAAAATAAGCGCCAAGAAGTAACCTCTATTCATCCAGAATTGAGAGAAGCGCTATCTGAAATACTCGATGACACTTACGGATTGATCGTTTATCAAGAGCAAGTAATGGCAATTGCCCAGAAGGTTGCTGGCTTCAGTTTGGGGCGTGCAGACCTTTTACGTAAGGCCATGGGAAAGAAGAACAAAGATATCCTGGACAAGGAATATGTGAATTTTGAAGAGGGAATGACGAAGAATGGATTTTCAAAGTCGGCGATAGATAAATTATGGGAAACGCTAATTCCGTTCTCGGATTACGCGTTCAATAGAGCTCACTCTGCTGGTTATGGAATCGTTTCTTATTGGACGGCCTATCTTAAAGCTAATTATCCAACAGAATACATGGCTGCACTTTTGACATCTGTCCGAGATGATAAAGATAAATCTGCGCTCTATTTAAATGAGTGCCGTCGAATGGGAATTAAAGTCCTTCCTCCTGATGTAAATGAATCCCTTGGGGACTACACCCCGCTTGGAGCTGATATTCGTTTTGGACTAACTGCAATTCGAAATGTTGGTGAAAACGTTGTAGCTTCAATAGTCGCTTGTCGAAAAGAGAAGGGTAGGTATGCCTCTTTTGGCGACTTCCTCTCAAAAGTTGATGCCATTGTTTGCAATAAAAAGACGATTGAATCACTGATAAAAGCGGGAGCATTTGATTCCTTAAACCATCCAAGAAAAGGCTTGACGCTTATTTTCCTCGAAGCAATTGATTCGGTAATGGAAGCTAAGCGTGCAGAGTCAATTGGTCAGTTTGATTTATTTGGTGTCGCACCTGGTGAGACGGCGTCAGCAGTATCAGGTGTTGAGATTGATATCCCGGCGCAGGAATGGGAGAAGGCCCTCCTACTAGCCTACGAGCGAGAGATGCTCGGTCTTTATGTTTCAGACCATCCTCTTTTAGGAGTTGAACATCTTCTCCGTGCGGCAACTGATATGCCAATTAGCCAGATTCCGGATGATGGTGTTGGCCATGACCAGGTTGTAACCGTTGGTGGTCTTGTTACACAAATTCAACGTAAAGTTTCAAAGACTGGTGTCCCGTGGGCAATTGTTACGGTTGAGGACCTTGAAGGTGCAATTGATGTCATGTTCTATTCAAATTATTACCAGAAGCATGCAATGAATTTGGTCGAGGATCGAATCGTTGTCATACGTGGACGAGTTGATAAGCGTGAAGAACAAGTGAAAATGATGGCTCTTGATCTCTCAACTCCTGATATCAGCGCCGCTCCAACAGGGCCGTTGATTATTAGTATGGAAACAATGCGATGCACCCCGCCAGTAGTCGACCGGATAAAGGAGATTTTGCGCTCTCATCCTGGAAAGCGTGAGGTCCATCTCAAATTAGATGATGGGAAGAAGAGTATGGTCCTGAAAATTGGTGATGAACTTCGCGTAACTGCTTCACCAAGCTTGAGCGCCGACTTAAAATCAATCCTCGGTCCGGATTGCTTGGTTTAGATTAGAATTCACGGGTGAAGCCCGTAGAAATTAGAACCTTAGACCTTCGTGGGCGATTACTAACTAGAGCTCAATATCGCACCGAATTACCGCGGGCACAAATGGATGTTGCCGCTGCAGTAATCGCAATTGAACCAATCCTTAAACGTGTCGCAACCGCAAGTGAAGAAGATTTGATCTCCCTTTGCGGTGAATTCGATGGAGTTAAGCCAACGTCAATTAGAGTTCCAAAAGTTGAGATTACTAAGGCACTTGAAAAACTCGATCCAAATATTCGTGCTGCGCTTGAAGAAGCTATCCGCCGAGTAAGAATTGTTCACTCGGATCAAATTCGAAGTGAGAAAGTGACCGAAGTAGTTTCAGGGGGCAGGGTCACTCAACGATGGATTCCAGTTGATCGCGTTGGGCTCTATGTTCCTGGTGGGCGAGCGGTATATCCGAGTTCAGTAATAATGAATGTTGTCCCAGCGCAGATTGCAAAAGTTTCAAGCATTGCTATTGCCTCGCCACCGCAAAGTGATAACAACGGGTGGCCAAATGCAACGATTTTGGCTGCATGTGCACTTTTGGGAATTGAGGAAGTCTATGCAATTGGTGGCGCCCAAGCTGTTGCCATGTTCGCATATGGAGTAGCTGGCGTTTGCGAACCAGTGGATATGGTTACCGGACCTGGAAATATCTATGTTGCCGCAGCGAAGCGGGCGCTACGTGGAAAAATTGGAATTGATTCCGAAGCCGGCCCTACAGAAGTAGCAGTACTTGCTGATTCGACAGCAAAAGCAAGCGAAGTTGCCGCCGACTTAATTAGCCAAGCCGAACATGATGTGATCGCGGCTGCTGTTTTAGTTACTGATAGCCAGGAACTTGCCGCTGAAGTGAAATCAGAATTGAGTAAGCGAGTTTCAAAAACCAAGCATGGTGAGCGGATCCATCTCGCCCTTTCTGGGGAGCAATCTGCGATCGTACTTGTGGATTCAATCGAGCAGGGAATCGACGTTGTTAATGCCTATGCCGCAGAACATTTGGAAATTCAAACTAAAAACTCAAGAAGCGATGCAAACATGATTCGAAACGCTGGTGCTGTCTTTATCGGAAGATTCTCGCCAGTTTCACTTGGAGATTACTCTGCTGGATCAAACCATGTTCTGCCCACTGGGGGATGTGCCTGCCATTCAAGTGGTCTATCTGTTCAAAGTTTTCTAAAGGGCGTAAGTTTTATTGAATACGACGAAAAGTCCTTTATCGATATCGCTGCCAATGTAATCACACTTGCAAACTCTGAAGATTTGCCTGCACATGGCGAAGCTATGAGTGCCAGATTGGATCACGATGGCAAATAACTGGCCAGAGTGGCTTCCTATTCGAAGCGAACTTAGCGAACTCACACCGTACGGTGCTCCGCAGATGCCTGATTTAGTTGCGCTGAACACTAACGAAAATCCATTTGAGTTACCGAAGGAAGTGGTCGATGAAATACTTGCCGAACTTCCAAAAGTTCTTAGCAACTTAAACCGTTATCCAGACCGAGATGCCATCTTGTTGCGAGAAAAACTTGCTGGTTATATAAATTCACAATCCGGCACGAGTTTTAACTCAGAAAATATCTGGGCTGCTAATGGAAGTAATGAAATCTTGCAAACTTTAATGTTGGCGTGTGGAGGTCGTGGCGCCCTTGGTTTCGTTCCTTCATACTCAGTACATCCCTTGATTGCAAAAGTTACCGGCGTGAATTGGAACGCAGCTTCGCGAGCTAGTGATTTCACGTTAGATATTTCTTTGGCTATTAACGAAATCCATAAAATAAAACCTGGACTAACGTTTATTACCACCCCAAATAATCCGACAGGAACGATTCTCAAATTGGGAGAGATTGCCGAGCTTGCGAAAGCTGCTAGTGAGGTAAATGGACTCTTAGTTGTTGATGAAGCTTATGCCGAATTCTCAACGCAAAGTTCAGCTGTAACTCTAATTTCTAAGTACCCGAATTTGGTTGTAGTTCGAACGATGAGTAAAGCATTCGCCTTTGCTGGAGCCCGAGTTGGTTATCTAATTGGTGATCTTAAAGTTGTAGCGGCATGCCTAGTTGCAAGACTTCCGTATCACCTGAGTTCTCTTACACAAGCCAGCGCTCAGGTTGCCCTTTCAAAAGCAGATCTGCTTCAGGCCGAAGTTAAATTGTTGATTTCAGAACGTGAGCGAGTTTGCGCCGAGTTGATTGGTTATGGATTCAATGTTGTTCCAAGTCAGGCAAATTTCATGATGTTCTCGAGATTTACCGGTTCAGCAGGCAAGGTCTGGCAGGATTTAGTAGATCACGGAATTCTGATCCGGGATATTGGAATTCCTGGGTATTTGAGGGTCACAATTGGCACGCCTAAAGAGAATGATCAATTTTTGGCGGCTATCGCTTCACATAAGCCATAATTAAGCTATCGATTTACCCAAATGGAACTGACCGAAAAGTCCTGATAAGTAGGAGTCAAAGATGAGAACTGCACATGTTAACCGAAAGACAAAAGAGTCAGAGGTTGATGTAAAACTAAATCTCGATGGTTCAGGTCAGATCGATGTCGAAACTGGTGTTCCATTTTTCGATCACATGCTTTCGCAACTCGGAAAACACTCTGGCTTTGATCTAACTGTGAGAACTAAGGGCGATGTAGATGTTGATTCTCACCATACCGTTGAAGATACTTCACTTGCCTTCGGACAAGCGCTACGAGAAGCGCTAGGGGATAAGGCCGGTATTCGCCGATTTGGTGATGCCATGGTTCCGCTCGATGAAGTTTTAGTGCAAGCGGCCGTTGATTTGTCTGGCCGTCCATATTTAGTTCACCGCCAGCCCGAGATAGTTGAATTGATAGGTACATTCGACACGACTCTCGGACGTCATATCTGGGAATCAATCGTGGCTGAAGCGCGCATCGCACTCCACGTACGAGTACTTGAAGGAAGAAATGCGCACCACGTTTTTGAAGCGCAATTTAAGGCAGCAGCAAGAGCGTTGAAAGATGCTTGTGCAGTGGACGGAAAAACCACCGGCGTGCCATCAACTAAGGGCGTTCTTTGATCGCAATTCTCGACTACGGGTCGGGCAACTTGCGTTCAGCACATCGAGCATTTGAATTAGCTGATAGCGATAGCGTTGTAACGAAGGATCCGCAAGTTTGTCTAAAGGCAGATGGGTTGGTTGTGCCCGGAGTTGGCGCCTTTGCGGCTTGTATGGCACAACTTATCTCCGCTGGTGGAGTGGAAATAATTAAGGAGCGCATCAAAAGCGGAAAACCAATCTTTGGTATTTGTGTTGGGATGCAGGTTCTCTTTGAATCAAGTAGCGAGAAGGGTTCCACTTCAGGGCTTGGATTATTAAAGGGAAATATAAGCGAGCTTTCAGCACCAATCCTTCCGCATATTGGTTGGAATAACGTAGTTGCTCCGGTGGGGAGCAAATTATTTAAAGGTATTTCCGGAGATAGCTTCTATTTTGTCCATTCCTTTGCAGCCAAGTCAGATATCCCAGGTGCTTTGAATGCGCACACTACTTATGGCGAGAAATTTGTTGCGGCTGTTGAGTTTGAAAATATTGTTGCCACGCAGTTCCACCCAGAGAAGAGTGGAAAATCTGGCGCAAAACTTATTGAGAATTGGGTGGAATCCTTATGAGTAAAGCGCTCAATTCCAAGTTGGAATTACTTCCAGCTATCGATGTTAAAGGCGGATTGGCCGTTCGATTGGTTCAAGGTGAGTTAAGTAGGGAGAGTACCTATGGTGCACCTATCGAGGTTGCGCGCGAATTTGTAGAAGCTGGAGCTGAGTGGATTCACCTAGTTGATTTAGATGCTGCATTCGGAATTGGGAGTAACGCCGAACTTCTTGCAGAAGTGATTGCAAGCGTTGACATTAAGGTAGAACTTTCAGGTGGCATTCGCGATGATGAATCTCTTCGAAAGGCGCTTGCTACCGGATGTAAGAGAGTCAATCTAGGAACTGCCGCATTGGAAAATCCAGATTGGACGGCAAAAGTTATCTCTGAATTCGGCGATCGAATCGCAGTCGGACTCGATGTTCGTGGCCATATTTTAGCGGCGCGAGGTTGGACGAAAGAGGGCGGCGATCTATTCGAAACAATTGATCGCTTAGATCGAAATGGTTGCTCGAGGTATATCGTGACCGATGTTGCAAAAGATGGAACCTTAACTGGACCAAACCTCGAACTACTTCGGGAGGTATGTGCCGCTACCAAGCAACCAGTAGTAGCAAGTGGTGGCGTTTCAAAATTACAAGACTTAATTGACCTGCGAGAGCTGACTTCTATTGGGGTTGAAGGCGCAATCGTTGGAAAGGCACTTTATGCCGGAGCCTTTACTTTGCCACAAGCTCTAGAGGTATCCTCTAAATGACTTTGGCAAAGAGAGTAATTCCCTGCCTAGATGTTGCGGGCGGAAGAGTTGTAAAGGGAGTCAACTTTCTAAATTTGCGTGACGCAGGAGATCCAGTTGAGCTGGCAAAGAAATATGATGAAGAAGGCGCTGATGAATTAACTTTTCTAGATATTTCCGCCAGCGTAGAAGAGCGAGCGACTACCTTAGAGATTGTTGGCGCAACTTCCGACCAAGTATTTATTCCGCTCACAGTTGGCGGTGGGATTCGAAGTACAGAAAATGTAAATGAATTACTTCGAGCCGGCGCCGATAAAGTTTCGGTAAATACGGCCGCAATATCAAGGCCGCAATTGCTTAATGAGATTTCAGAGAGATTTGGAAACCAAGTACTTGTTTTATCCGTTGATGCTCGCCGGGCAAGTACAAAATCAGGTTTTGAGGTTACAACTCACGGAGGGCGAGAAAGCTCTGGCCTTGATGCCCTTGAATGGATATCCGAAGGGATAAGGCGCGGAGTTGGTGAGATTTTACTTAATTCAATGGACGCCGACGGAACAAAAGCGGGATTTGATATTGAATTAATAAAAGCTGCCCGAGAGATCTCATCAGTACCGATAATTGCAAGTGGCGGCGCCGGAGTAGTGAGCGATTTTGGTGATGCAATCGAATCTGGGGCCGATGCGGTTTTGGCTGCAAGCGTTTTCCATTTTGGGCAGATTCAAATATCTGATGTCAAGCGTGATTTAGCCGCTCGCGGATATCCAGTGCGAAATTAGCCTGGAGTAGGAGAGAATTGGCCATGACCGGTATTCCAAGTGAAATCCTTTCGCGACTTCAAAACGGTGATTTGATTGCAGCCATAGCACAAGATGCATCTACCGGTGAAGTACTCATGCTCGCTTGGATGAATGAAGAATCACTTATTAAAACTCTTCAAACTAAGCAGGCTACATATTGGAGTAGAAGCAGGAATAAGATTTGGCTAAAAGGGGAAAGTTCGGGTCACTTCCAAGAAGTTAAGTCGATTTTTTTTGATTGCGATGCCGATGCGCTATTGCTAAAGGTTAATCAAACGGGCGCGGCATGCCATACGGGCGAGGTAAGTTGTTTTCATAATAAAATTGAATTGAAGTAGCTATGGATTTGAATAATGGCATGAGCCTTGCGGAATTTTCGCAAATTGCTAAAAACCACAACGTGATTCCGGTTTGGCGAAAACTTTTAGCAGATAGCGAGACGCCTTTAACTTTGTATCGCAAGTTGGCAAAGAATCGCCCGGGAACATTTCTACTTGAGTCAGCTGAACATGGTGGAACTTGGTCACGGTATTCATTTATTGGAGTAAATAGCCAAGCTACTCTCACCGAAAAAGGAGGAGTTGCTTTTTGGGAAGGAATTCAACCAGCCGGCGCCCCTGATGGAATTGACCCTCTCGAAGCTCTTCGCTTATCCGCGGCGCACTTGAAGTCGCCAAAGCTTTCCAATTTACCACCGCTCACGGGTGGACTAGTTGGCTTTATGGGTTATGACGCTGTACGCCGTCTTGAAAAAATTGTTTATAGTTCGATAAAGGATTTAGATCTTCCCGAGATTAGTTTTATGTTAACAACAGACTTAGCAATCTTTGACCATCAAGAAGGCGTCGTTACTTTGATTGCAAATGCAATCAACTGGGATGGAAGTGATGATCGCGTGGTTGATGCATACGAAAGTGCAAATAAGCGCCTTGATGCTATGAACGAGGATCTCTCCGCCTCATCACCGGCAGCCATTTCTAAGTTAATCGAGCCTTCAACTCCAGTTTTTGACAGAAATATGTCCGATGAGGAATATCAGGCGAAAGTTGAATTGATAAAGGAAGAAATTAGATCGGGAGAAGCATTTCAGGTAGTTCTCTCTCAACGTTTTTCAATTCCAGCTAAAGCTGAGGCGCTAGATATTTATCGAGTACTACGACTGCATAACCCAAGTCCTTATATGTATTTACTTCGCTTTGATAATGGCTTGGAAATAGTAGGGTCGAGTCCAGAAGCTTTGGTTAAGGTAAAAAGCGGTGAGATTATGATCCACCCAATTGCAGGCACCAGAAAGCGTTCTACTGTGCCAGAAGAAGATGTGGCGCTCGGTGAAGAGTTATTGGCCGATCCAAAGGAGCGGGCTGAGCATTTAATGCTGGTCGACCTTGGGAGAAATGATCTTGGACGAGTTAGTGAATCTGGTTCGGTTGAAGTGGTTGAATTTATGCAAGTAGAACGTTATTCACATGTAATGCATATCGTTTCTACCGTCATCGGTCGACTTTCAAAAGCTAAAAGTGCGGTAGATGCACTTTTTGCTGTTTTCCCAGCTGGAACTTTGTCAGGGGCTCCAAAGCCACGAGCGATGCAAATTATTGAAGATAACGAGCCAACTCGCCGTGGAATCTACGGCGGAACAATTGGATACTTGGATTTCACTGGAAATATTGACACTTGTATTGCTATACGAACTGCAGTGATCAAAAATGGAGTTGCTTATGTACAAGCTGGCGCAGGGATAGTTGCGGACTCAGATCCAAAAGCGGAGAATCAAGAATGCCTCAATAAGGCCGCCGCAGTTCTAGGCGCGATTGCAACGGCAAATGCAATGGCAGGGCAAAAGTGAAAGAGCTAATTATTTTTCTATTTACACTTGTAATAGGTTTATTTCTTCTCTATCGAATGGCTCGGCGAGGTATTTCAAAAAAGTATGAAAGAAAACCTAGTAAAGAGGGTCTAGTAACCAACTCCTGGAGCGCTCAAAACGAGGGGGTCGATCCGTCTTTATGAGTACCGTGCTTGAATCCATAATTGAAGGTGTAAAGCAAGATGTAGCCAGTCGACGTATGCCTGCAGGAAAATTAGCAGAGCAACTTTCGCAAGCTCCAAAAGTCAGGGATGCAGCGGCAGCAATTGGTAAGTCTGGAACTTCTGTCATCGCAGAAATCAAGCGAGCTTCGCCGAGTAAAGGCGATCTTGCTGCAATTGCCGACCCCAAGTCTTTAGCAGCGCAATATGTTTCAGGTGGAGCGAGTGTCATAAGTGTCCTGACCGAAGAAAGACGTTTTAAGGGATCAATCGCTGATTTCATCGAAGTCAGAAATGAAGTTGATATTCCGCTGCTTCGTAAAGATTTCATTGTGACCGAATATCAAGTGATTGAGTCGCGAGCAATAGGCGCTGACCTTCAGCTCTTGATTGTTGCGGGCTTATCTAAGAGCGAGTTACGAGATTTTTACCAGATGAGCTATGAGTTAGGCATGAACGTATTAGTCGAGGTCCACGACCAAAACGAGTTAGAAGCTGCCCTCAATATTGATGCAAGAATTATTGGAGTAAATAGTCGCAACTTGAAGACTCTTGAAGTTGATTCTGGCGCCTTTGATCTACTGATCCCACTTATTCCAACAGATCGCCTTAAGGTGGCGGAATCTGGAATTGCAACGAGATTAGACGTGGCTCACATTGAGTCGCTCGGG
>CANBVR010000009.1 GCA_947372965.1 Actinomycetota bacterium | reverse complement strand
CATCCTCCACCGAAATTCTTTCAAAACTCAGCGATGCCGCTTATGTTTCAATATTCGGTATTAGCCCCGGTTTCCCGGAGTTATCCCAAAGTGGAGGGCAGATTCTTCACGTGTTCCTCACCCGTTCGCCACTAATCCACACCCGAAGGTGCTTCATCGTTCGACTTGCATGTGTTAAGCACGCCGCCAGCGTTCGTCCTGAGCCAGGATCAAACTCTCCATAGAAAGTTTTGATCTGGCAAAAAAACGAAACTAGCTTTTGCTTTTTATAGCTATTGCTATTTTCAGTTTTTACCAATTGTTTTTGTTTTGTAATGATCTCAAATGAGAAAATACAAAGGAATTTGGCATATTTATGCTGACGCGCACCGAAATGCGGACAGCCCAATATATGCCGATTGGCATTGATTTTTGCACGTTGTTGAGTTCTCAAGGTACGTATGCGCACCGGTCTCGATGATTTCTCACCGATTGCAGGGCAGACCGCCAAACCTAGCGGAAGGCGCCCGGAATAACAAATCCGATGATCGACCTTCATAGCGTCTGGAACTATTTGGGGAAAAATCGCTTTTCTGGCCGTTTTGCCCTTAAAAATAAGGGTTTTTCGTCCATTTCGTGAGCGAGAGAGAAAGATAACCCATGGCTGGGGCAAGGGTCAAATCGACCTAAAACCGACCAAAAGGGGCTCTCGGCAAGACCGCGAAATGCCCCCCTAGATGCAGAAAACCCCTAAAAGCCACACCGAAGTGGACCTTAGAGGTTTAGCAGATTTAACTAGAAGCGCTAAATGACCTCGACAGACGCTAAATCGCGCTTTCCCTTACGTAAAACCAGGAATTTTCCATGTATGAGATCGGACTCATTTGGAGCGAAATCCTCGCCGGAAACTTTTACGTTATTTAGATAGGCACCTGATTCTTTAACGATCCTGCGCGCAGCAGATTTCGAATCGACAACACCAGTAGCTGCTAAAAGATCAACCCAAGTAGGAAAATTCTCGCCCTTTTTTATTTGCGTGCTCGGCAATTGTGACAGCGCTGCACTTAAAGTCTTTGCATCTAAATCTTTGAGTTCACCTTGGCCAAATAACGCCTTAGATGCTGCCTCAACATTTTCACATTCAGTTGCACCGTGAATCATGGTCGTAAGCTCGCGCGCAAGTTCGCGTTGGGCTTCCCTTGCTCCAGGATTGACCTTCACCGTTTCGATCAATCGTTCAATTTCCTCATGTGATTTAAATGAAAAAACTTTAAGATATTTTGCAACATCAGCATCTTCAGTATTAATCCAGAATTGATAAAAGGCGTATGGTGAAGTCATTTCTGCATCTAACCAAATGGAACCACCCGCAGTTTTGCCAAATTTACTACCATCGCTTTTTGTCATAAGTGGAACGGTAAATGCATGTGCCGAGCCACCCTCAACTTTGCGAACCAAATCTAGTCCCGCAACGATATTTCCCCACTGATCACTTCCGCCAAGTTGAAGAGTGCAATTATTTCTGCGATAAAGCTCTAAGTAATCCAATCCTTGGAGAACTTGATAAGAAAATTCGGTATAAGAAATTCCACCAGACTCCAACCTAGAGGAGACTGAATCTTTCGAAAGCATTTGGTTGACGCTAAAGTGCTTTCCAATATCGCGTAATAATTCAATAGCTGAAAGCTTTTTGGTCCAATCAAGATTATTTACCAAAGTAGCTGCATTTGTTGGGCTGGTGAAATCAAGAAGTTTTGATAACTGATTTTTAATTCGATCGACCCAGTCAGCCACGATTGATTCATCGTTTAGGGTCCGCTCTTCATTTCTTCCACTTGGGTCACCAACAAGTCCGGTCGCTCCCCCAACAAGTGGGATTGGCTGGTGCCCCGCTAGCTGGAAGCGCTTCATAACTAGAACAACTACCAAATTTCCAACATGCAAGCTTGGGGCAGTTGGATCAAAGCCAAGGTAAAAACTAATTGGTTTAGCATCGAGATCTTTTAGAAGTGACGCTCGATCGGTCGTCTGAGCAATGAGCCCCCGCCATTCTAGGTCGGCAAGAAGTTGACTTGTCATGGCTTCATCATGCCTGAAAAGCGGTGGCGCTCGTTGGATATCCACTTCACGGCCTCTTGGGTTGCGCTTTCTAGATTTGAAATCTGCTCCGCAACACTGCTCACAGCGGTACCTAAAATTGAGCTTCGAGAATCGATCGCCCCTTGGGCTGTTAGAGCAGTTCTAATATCGGGCGTTAACTTTTCGTGCACTGAGGCGAATTGTGAATCAGAAAGTTGGTGCAATTCCTTGCCCTCCTTCTCACAAAGTTTCACGCACTCTCCTGCTGCTTCGTGTGCCTGCGCGAAGGGCACACCGGCTTTGGCCAAGAAATCTGCAACTTCAGTAGCCAAAGAATGGCCGGCCAGAACTCCTGAACCGATAACGGATGGATGGAATATTGCAGTTGAGACCATTCCAGTTAACGCGGGAAGGATGACTAGAAGTGTTTCTATTGAATCAAAGACTGGCTCTTTATCTTCTTGCAAATCTCGGTTGTAAGCAAAAGGTAAGCCCTTCAAAGTCGTTAACAAGCCTGTTAAGTTTCCAACTAAACGCCCCGCTTTTCCACGTGCCAGCTCTGCAATATCTGGATTCTTCTTTTGCGGCATTATTGATGAGCCAGTTGAATAAGCATCAGCAACGCTCACCCAACCAAATTCACTTGTGCTCCAAATGGTAAATTCCTCGCCGATTCGAGATAGATGAATGCCAACCATTGCAAGTACAAATAGCGCCTCCGCTGCAAAATCGCGATCGCTTACTGCGTCAATGCTATTTTCCAAGATTCCTGTAAATCCCAACTCACTGGCCGAGATCTCCGGTGTCGGCTGCAATGCCGAGCCAGCAATTGCGCCAGCGCCAAGTGGAGAAATTGAATTACGTTCCAACCAATCTCCAATACGATCTAGATCTCGAAGTAGCGCCTGTGTGTGCTTTGCCAATTCGTGGCCAAAGATAATTGGTTGGGCATGTTGTAAGTGAGTGAAACCAGGGGCAACCGTTTCCTGGTGCTTTTTACTTTGTTGATTAAGGGCTGAAATCAATTCTGAGATTTCGGCAGCTACTTCAAGTAAATGGTCTATTAAATAAAGTTTAAAATCAGTTACTACTAAATCATTGCGGGATCTACCGGCACGAAGTGATCCGCCAACTGGACCAATCTTCTCAATCAAACCACGCTCAATTGCACTATGGACATCTTCATCCTGATCGTTATACGAGAACTTGCCTGAAGATATTTCGACGCCGAGGGCCTTTAATCCAGCTCTGATTACTTCGCCATTACCAGCGCTGATTACGCCAGATGCAATTAGGCCGTTGAGATGCGCAATATTGACCCGTACGTCATATGGGGCAAGTCGCCAATCAAAATCCACACTTCTAGATAGCGCAGCAACGCTATCTGCTGGCCCACCCGAAAATCTTCCACCCCAAAGTGCCATTTTCTACTTCCTCTTCTTCATCTTTTGAGTTGTCTTGTTGATTGCCCTACTAGTAGATGAACCTGATTTGCTACTTGCAAAGGCATCGATCATCTTCGCTAATTCCGCTCCACCGTTAGAACTTTTAGAAACAACTAATACTGTGTCATCACCAGCGATTGTCCCAATGGCACTTTTTAAGTAGCCATTTAAAGCATTGCGATCGATCGCACTTGCAAGCAACTGCGCGCCACCTGGAGGGGTGCGAACCACGGCCAGATTTCCGCTTGCGATTACGCTCAGGATTAAATCAGGAGTTCCACCACTTTTAGTGTTAATTTCGTTTGGTAATTGGTAGTGCAGCAAACCAGCATCATCCCGAACGCGAACTGCGCCCAAATCCTCTAGGTCGCGACTAGCCGTCGCTTGGGTTACTCGAACTCCTTCCCGACTTAACAATTTAACAAGTTGCGTCTGAGATTCAACTAATCCACCCTTAATCATCTTCGCAACAAGAGCGCGACGGGCCGAAGAGCTGATAGTTGTTTTAACGTTCATATGTAACCGCCACTTCCTTAAACTTTTGAATAAATTCTTCAATCTGTTCTTGCGAGATCACTAGGGCAGGCGCTAACCGGATCACATCTTGGGTTGGTGCATTAGCCAATATTCCACGGCTTTGCAGCTCGCCAACAAACTCTCTGGCAATCGGTTTTTTAAGCAGGACCCCAATCAACAACCCTTTTCCTCTTACGGTTGAAACAATCGGGTTCTTTGAAAGTTCCAATTTCAAAGAAAGCTCGATTTCACGGGCCTTTTCTTGCAAGTTATCGGTTTCGATAACTCTTATTGCAGCCAATGCGGCTGCGCAAGAAATTGGATTACCCCCAAAAGTACTTCCATGAGAACCTGGTTCAAAAAGTGAAGCAGATTTTCCTAGGGCGATCATTGCGCCAAGTGGCAAACCACCGCCTAAGCCTTTGGCTAGAGTAATTACATCAGGAACAATTCCTTCACTTTCATAACCAAACCAAGATCCCGTACGACCCATGCCAGTTTGAACCGCATCGATCACTAACAAGGTGCCTGTTTTTTCGGTTAGCTCTCTTAGCCCAGATAAGTAGCCGGCATCTGGAACAACAACACCATTCTCACCTTGTATTGGCTCGACAATAACCATCGCTACCTTTTTTGTGATCGCTTTGCGCGCTTCTTTAAGATCATTAAATGCAATCATTTTGATATCGCTTAACAGTGGTTTGAAGGGAATCTGCTTGGCACTTTGCCCGGTCAAGGAAAGTGCTCCCATCGTGCGACCGTGGAAACCACCCTTCATCGCAACAACCTTCTTGCGACCTGTTAGCCGAGAAAGTTTTAACGCAGCTTCGTTCGCTTCAGCACCTGAATTAGCAAAAAAAACCCGCGCGCTTTCATCATTGGTAAAAGTTTTTAACTTTTTGGCGAGATTTACCACGTTTGGATGAGCATAGAAATTACTTACATGGGAAAGCGCTTTACTTTGTTCCGAGATTGCTCGAACTATTTCCGGGTTTGCATGGCCAAGAATATTTGTGGCAATTCCGCTGAGTAGATCTAGGTAACGATTGCCTTCAACATCCCAAACCTCACAACCAATGCCATTGGAAAGTGCGATCGTGGGAGTTCCATAGTTATTTTGGAGTGATAGCTGCCAATCTGAAATAACTTCCTTGTTGGTACTCACGCAACCACCAACGTTCCAACTTTTCCAGCCAGAGCAAGTTCAACATTCTTCCAATCTCTTCCGTCAAAAACTCGTGCACTCTTTGATCCGGAATTAACTGCATTTAGAACTGCTTGAGCTTTTGGAGCCATTCCGCCGCTAAAATTCTTCGCCAAGGAAGATAGTTCCCCTGCGCTAATCGCATCAATCATCGACTCTTCATCAGGCCAATTTCGATAGATTCCCGAAACATCCGTTGCAAAATAAACACATTGTGCCTGTACTGCGCCACCAATTGCACCAGCAACAAGGTCTGCATTTAAATTTAACCCCTGCCCGGCTCTATTTACCCCAACTGGCGAAACTACCGGGGTGTATCCACTCTCAAGTAATTTCAGCAACAAATTTGGATTTACACTTTCAATTTCGCCGACCAAACCCAAGGCTGGGTCCTTCACCTTGGCTCGAATTAGCTCGCCGTCTGCAGCAGAAATTCCAACGGCGTTCACCCCTGCGGCAATTAGGCCATTAACAATTGTTCGCAATACTTCCCCGCTTAAAGTACGTTGAACAACTTCAAAAACCTCAGGGGTCGTTTTGCGAAAACCGTTAACCATTTCGCTTTCAATCCCGTGGACAGCAAGCTCTTGATTAATTTGTGGCCCGCCACCATGAACTAAAATCAATCTTTCGCCAGCCTGTATCTGCTTTGCTAGGAAATCAATAGTTGGATCAACTTCACCATTCTTAGGTAAAGCGTGGCCACCGTACTTGAACACTTTCGCCATTACTTGACGCCGATCTGCCAAAGCCCAGCACCTTGGCTAAAGCCACACATCAAATTAGCGTTTTGAATCGCTTGCCCAGCGGCGCCCTTGCCAAGGTTGTCGATGGCGCAGGAGATGATCAACCTATTTGTATGCGTATCAACTGCAACCGCAATAGCCGCTTTATTTGTCCCATTTACGGACGCTGTCGTTGGAAGAGTGCCAAGCGGTAAAACTTCCACGAAATCACCATCCAAATAATATTTGGAATAAATTTCATGAATCTCTTTTGTGTCACAATCTTTAGTCAACTTTGCAGTTACCGTTGCAAGAATTCCTCTGGGCATGGGTGCCAATATTGGTGTGAATGAAACCCTAACTTGGGATCCCACAATGGTGGATAAAGTTTCTTCGATCTCCGGGGTATGTTGATGCACGCCACCGAATTTATAAGAGGAAAGAGAGTTCATTACCTCACTTCCCAAGAGATTAACCTTTGCGCTTCTTCCGGCACCTGTGGTCCCACTTGCGGCAACCGCCACAATGTCCTCATAATCAATTAGAGAACTCGCCAATGCAGGGGCGGCGGCTAGTGCAATCGCGGTTGCATAACAACCTGGATTTGCAACCTTATTTGCAGCTGCAATCTCCCTCGAATTGTCACCTATTTCGGGAAGGCCGTACGGAAGTTTTCCTGCGTACTCTCCGCCGTAATACTTCTCCCACGATTCCCGTGAACTTAATCTAAAATCTGCCCCTAAATCTACAACTTTAACTTTCTGATCGATTTGGGAAATCAATTTTGCGGATTCACCATGAGGCAAGGCGATAAATACAATCTCACATTTGTTGATTTCCGAAACATCTGTCTGCGAAAACTTCTGCCCGGCAAACGAAAAAAGATGTGGATGAATTGCTGTGATCTCTTCACCTGCATTCATACCGGCGCAAATGTAGGAGATCTCAAAGTTAGGATGAATGGAAAGTAACTTTATTAGTTCCCCACCCGCATAACCACTGCCACCGACGATGCCTGTTTTCATGGTCGTAGGATATCAGATTATGAATAAATATCCATTATTTTGTATATTTATACATTAACTTCTTACTGTGGCCCCACACTCTTTGAGGGCGCTCTCTGCTGCGGCCGCCCTGAAAGCAGAGACCTCATCGGCCGTGAGAGTTCGATCTGGAGCCCGAAAGAGCATTGAATAAGCTAACGAAACTTTGCCATCACCCAACTTGTCATATCGATCAAAAAGTTCGATGCTCTCAAGAAGCTCGCCTGCACCCTTACGCAAGGCCGCCTCAACTTGGGCTGCTGGGATTTTTTCATCAACAACAAGAGCTATATCTTGAATTGCCGGCGGCATCGTCAAAAGTGATTTTGCACGAAAAGCGCCACTTACAGGCAGCGCGCTTACTACCACCGTAAATGCACAACTTCGCTCAGGCAAGCCAAGCATCGCGATAACTCTTGGATGGAGTTCGCCAGCATGTGCCACTGCCTTGCCATCAACTTGAATTTCGGCACAACGACCCGGATGCCAAGGCGCAAAATCTGAAGCAACTACTTCAAAACTATTACCTGTATTTGAAATGATCTGCTTTGCTAAACCTACGGCTTCTACCCAAGTAAATTCCGCCACGCTTCCATTCCAACCATCGGAACCTAGTTTGCCCGCAACTACGCCGGCAACTTGAATAGGTTGAACCGGAACACCATCATAAATAGATTTAATTACCGAATCATCCGGACGTTTTTCAGTAGAGATAATCGGTTGTGAAGGCAACTTAACGGTATCCCTAAAGACTGATCCAATCTCAAAGATCGCTACGTTTTTCTGGCCTCGTCCAAGATTTCGCACGACAGCTTGAAGCAGTCCAGGCAATAAGTGCGTTCGCAGATCAGGAAACTCTTCAGACATGGGATTTGCCAATTTAAATGCCTTTGCCCGATCGCCGCTGAATCCAAGATCAGCAAGGTACTTAGGATTAATAAACGGGTAGTTATAAACCTCCGAGAATCCATTACTTGCTAGGTAGATTCCAATCTCACGTTTGCGAAGCTGCATCGAAGATAATCTGGCTCCAGATTTACCAGTTGGCAAATTGGATGGGATTTTATCGAAACCAATATTTCTGGCAACTTCTTCTACTAGATCGGGAGCTGTCAAAAGGTCAGCTCGCCAACTTGGAGCAGTTATCAACCATTCTGAATCAGAATTCTTGACGATCGTACATCCCACTAACTGCAAAGTTGATTCAACATCTAAAAGGGAAACCTGAAATCCTAAATATTTTGAGACGAAATTGGGATCAAAAGAAACCTTTGGCGCGAAAACAGCAGTTCCTGCGCTGCAACTACCAATGTACTTTGCCCCGCCTAATTCGATTAGCAAATCAAGCGCTCTAGCAGTTGAAATTTGCGCCAGGGTTGGATCGACTCCCCTTTCAAGCCTGCGGGATGCTTCGGACGAGAGTTTGTGTCGACGCGATGCCTTAGCAATCGTAATTGGATCGAATCTAGCCCCTTCAAGTGCAATTGCTGTCGTCGAGTCAGTTACTTCGGATGTAGCCCCACCCATCACTCCCGCCAAAGCTAGCGGACCAGTTGAATCGGCTACAACAAGTTCATCGGACGATAACTTTCGCTCTTGCCCGTCTAAGGTCTTTATTACTTTATCGCCGCCGGCAAAGCGCATAGTTAGCGAGCCGCTAATTTTTTCGCGATCAAAAGCGTGGAGTGGTTGACCAAGTTCGAGCATTACATAATTCGTAATGTCTACGGCCAGCGAAATCGAACGCATTCCGCATTTTTCAATTCTTCGACTCATCCATAACGGAGTTAGCGCTTTAGGATTAAATCCCTCAATTGTGCGGATGTAAGCAATGCTAACTCCGGTTGGATCGCCGATTGATACCTGAATGCCATCTTTATTTTCCGCATACTTTTTAGAGTCAACCGCTAGAGCTGGGTCCTTAAATTTGAGTCCTAAAGAGGCGGCTAATTCACGAGCAAGGCCGCGAATAGATAACGCATAACCTCGATCTGGGTTTACCGCTGCATCGATTACTACGTCATTTATCTCAAGTAGGGCGATTGCATCTGAGCCAACTTTCGCACAGCCAGCCGGTAACACAATGATTCCTGAATGTTCATCACTGATACCAAGTTCGCGTGCAGAACAGATCATGCCATTACTAGTTTTGCCGTAAGTTTCTCGCGCAGAGATCGAAAAATCTCCAGGTAAAACCGCACCTGGTAGAGCTGCAACAACTAGATCTCCAACTTCGAAATTACTTGCTCCGCAAATAACAAAGCGAATCGAACCTTCACCACAATCAAGACCGACATAGCGAATTGGTTTCTTATGGCCCTCGAGCACCTCGATTTGTTTTACTTCTGCAACTACTAATGGGCCAGTTAGATCCGTGCCTTGTGTTTCAATGCTTTCAATTTCGAATCCAACCTTTACAAAGGCTGACTCAAGACTATCTAGCGAAATATCAAGTGGTACATCAACAAATTCTCGAATCCAAGATAATGGAAGCCTCATCGTCCACCCAATCCAAAGGCTTTAGTAAAGCGGATATCACCTTCGACGATGTCATGCATATCCGTGATTCCATGACGCACCATCAAAGTGCGCTCAAGTCCCATACCGAAGGCAAATCCAGAAAATTCATCAGTATCTATCCCGCAAACCTGTAACACCTTTGGATTTACCATGCCACAGCCGCCCCATTCGACCCATCGGCCGTTGAAGAAGAAATCAACTTCAGCACTTGGTTCAGTGAATGGGAAGAAAGATGGACGCAATCTTGTCTTAACATCTGGTCCAAACATCGCTTGTGCAAAATAATCTAAAGTTCCCTTTAGATCTGCCATAGTTATTCCGCGATCAATAACTAAGCCCTCTACCTGAGAAAAGACGGGTGTATGTGTCGCATCGAGTTCATCTGCACGGTAAGTGCGCCCCGGACAGATAACGTAAATTGGTGGCTTGTTTTCCAACATCGTACGAATTTGTACTGGCGAGGTATGCGTTCGTAAAACCAATTTAGCGTCAAGTGGTTCGACGAAAAATGTATCTTGCATCGTGCGCGCAGGATGGTCAGCAGGGATATTTAAAGCGTCAAAATTGAGCCATTCAGATTCCAATTCCGGACCCTCTGCGACTCGGTACCCAAGACCAAGAAAAAGGTCACTTATTTCGTTGGTCAAAATAGTTAACGGATGTAATCCACCTTTAGGCAACTTAGATGCCGGCAACGTTACATCTACTCGCTCTTCAACTAGGACACGTGCGTCACGTTCTAGCTCTAATTGAGTTACACGTGCTTCGAATGCGCTATTTACTTCGGCTTTCCCAGCTCCAACAATTTTTCCAAATTCTGCTTTTTGATCTGGAGCAAGGGAACCTAAACTTTGGCTCGCTTTGGCAAGAGCAGATTTGTCCCCTAGGTGTTCGATCTTTACTAGCTTTATTGCAGCTAGATCGCTAGCTCCCTTGATCGCATTTAGAGCGCTTTTAACGATCGATGCAATATCTCCAGGAGTTGACGACATAATCGCAAATCCTACCGAATTCCTACTTCAAACATCGCGATTGCGGCGGCGCTTGCCACATTTAAACTTTCGGAATTTCCCTTCATCGGGATATTTACGCGGTGAGTCAAACTCTCTATTGCTGGCAGCCCACGAGCTTCATTTCCAAAAATCAATAGTGGTTTTTCACTCTTGGCAATATCGAAAAGCGAGTCAGGGGCATCTCCCGCAAAAGCGATTGTTTCAAAGCCCTGCTTGACCGAGAATTCCATCAATTCTTCTAAAGCAACACCTTCAACAACTGGAATGTGCCAAATAGCTCCAACCGTGGCGCGCACCGTCTTAGGAGAATATGCATCAACGCTATTAGTTGAAAAGATGACCGCGTCAAAACCACATGCCTCGGCAGTTCGTATCACTGTTCCGCAATTGCCCGGATCCTGAATCTCCCAGAAATATGCAACTCTTTTTGCCTGCGCTTGCCCAATTTTGTAAAGGGTCATTTCAGTGTATTTACATAACGCAAGAATTCCTTGCGGCGACTCGGTATCTGCCATCGCGCTCATTACTTCATCTGAAACATGAACAAGTGGTGCACTTTTTAGCAATTCTGGATCAAGTTCTGCCGAGAGTTTTGCAAAGCCCTTTTCAGTAACATATAAATGTAAAATTTTAGGAGCCGATTCGTAAGTTGGACGAAGGGCCTCTCTAACGCTCTGAATACCATCTGCGACAAATTCTTTCTCAGCTTGTCTAACCTTTTTGCCACGAGAACCCAAAAGAGCCTTCACTCTCTCGACATGCGGAGAATGAAGGCTCGTAATTTGGTTATTAGGCATTTACAACGTGTTGGCGTGCAACTTCTACGAGAGCCTTGAATGCAGCTGGATCGTTTGTTGCGAGTTCTGAAAGAACGCGACGATCAACTTCGATGCCGGCACCTTTCAGCCCTTGGATAAAACGGTTATAAGTAATTCCATTTTCGCGAGCACCCGCATTGATGCGTTGAATCCAGAGGCGACGGAAGTCACCCTTCTTGTCTTTGCGATCGTTGAACGCATAAACGAGTGAGTGTGTTACTTGCTCTTTAGCCTTTGCGAAAAGACGAGAACGTTGACCACGATATCCGGCGGCACGTTCTAAAGTTGTACGGCGCTTCTTAGCTGCGTGTACTCCGCGTTTTACTCTTGCCATGGTTTATTCCTCCCCTTACTTCAGACCGAGCATGCGCTTGGCAGTTGTTGAGACAGGTGCCTTCGCAACTGAATCGCTCGATAGACGACGTGTAACTCTTGATGACTTGTGTTCTAGAAGGTGGCGCTTGCCTGCACGCTCGTGCATAACCTTTCCAGTTCCGGTAAGGCGAAAAGTCTTCTTCGCTCCGCTATGGGTCTTCATCTTTGGCATTCGCTAACCTCCCAGTTAGTTATCTTCTGAAACTGTTGTTACTTCTTCGTTTTCAACTTTCTTGTCAGCCGACTTATTCTTGCTCGCCGTCTTTTGCGCAGCTGTCGATTGACCCTTCTTTACATTCGTTCCTAATACCATCGTCATGCTTCGTCCCTCTTGCTTTGGGGCGAATTCAACAAATGCCACTTCGGATAATTCTGCTGCCAACTTCATAAGTAGGCGAAAACCGATTTCTGGTCTTGCCTGCTCACGTCCGCGGAATTGAATTGTCACCTTAACCTTGTCGCCACCTTTTAAGAATTTCTCAATATGATTCCGCTTTGTTTCGTAATCATGTGGCTCAATCTTTGGACGAAGACGCATTTCCTTTACAACAATGTGTGTTTGATTCTGACGTGCCTCTCGAGCCTTCTGCGCGATTTCGTATTTGTATTTTCCGAAATCCATTACTTTGCAGACTGGTGGCTGGGCATCTGGTGCAATTTCAACGAGGTCTAACCCGACTTCATCAGCTAATTTCAAAGCTGTATCGATATCGACTACGCCAACTTGCTCTCCGTCAAAACCAATCAAACGAACTTGTGGAACACGAATTCGATCGTTGATTCTTGGCTCAGATGTGCTGATAATTCCCCCAATTCCTTTAAGTTGCAGGTGGAGGCAGTCGCAATAAATATGGCCAAAAATCAATCCAAAGTGAATTGGATCAAACGGCCTTACTTGACCAGTTAACTCAGGCTACGCCTGGCTAAGAAGGTGGGAGCGACAAACTCCACTTGATGGGCTTAGGTTACCTGAAGGATCCTTGGATCTAAAATCGAGGTAAAAGTGAGCCTAATTCAGTCTAGATCAGCCGCCGATAGCGTGGACGCCACCGTCGACATGAATTATTTCGCCAGTGGTCTTTGGGAAGAAATCCGACAAAAGTGCAACTGCCCCTTGGGCGGCTGGAATCGGATCTGAGACATCCCAGGCGAGTGGCGCTCGTTCACTCCAGACGCTTTCGAAATCTTCAAATCCTGGAATTGATTTTGCTGCCATCGTCTTAATTGGACCGGCGGCGATTAGATTGCAACGAATATTCTCAACTCCAAGATCGCGAGCCAAGTATCTATTTGCTGATTCAAGGCCTGCCTTGGCAACGCCCATCCAGTCATATTTTGGCCAAGCAACCGTTGCATCAAAGGTAAGGCCGACAACACTTGCTCCTTCTTTACGAAAGAGGGGCTTGCATGCCATTGTCAAAGACTTATAGGAAAAAGTTGAAACATGAACCGCCGTGGCTACATCTTCCCACTGGGTATTTAGAAAATTACCACCAAGAGCTGCTTCAGGAGCAAAGCCAATTGAGTGAACTACTCCATCTATATGATCAAAATGCGATTTGAGGTTTGCTGCAAGGCTATCTAGGTGTTCGACGTTCGTTACATCTAGTTCGATAACTGGGGCTGGCTTTGGCAATCTGGCAGCGATCCGGTTAGTGATACTTAAGGCACGTCCAAAAGAACTCAAGACGACACTAGCGCCCTGTTCTTGAGCAATTCGGGCGATGTGGAAGGCGATCGAAGATTCCGTAAGGACTCCGGTAACTAGAATATTTTTATCTTTTAAGATTCCCATCTTTAATGCCCCATTCCTAAGCCGCCATCAACAGGGATGACCGCGCCAGTTATATAACTTGCTTGCGGTGAAGCCAGAAACTCGACCACTCCGGCAATCTCTTTAGGTGTACAAAATCTTTGAAGTGGAACAGCCGAAATTATCTCTTCTTTTCGCTTTTCATCAAGAACGGCAGTCATATCCGTATCTACAAATCCAGGTGCTACTACATTTGCAGTAATTCCTCGACTGCCCAACTCGCGAGCGAAAGATCGAGCCATGCCAACTAGTCCACTCTTAGTTGCTGCGTAATTTACCTGTCCAGCAGAACCAAGTAATCCAACAACTGATCCAACAAAAATTATTCTTCCACTCTTCTTCTTCATCATGCCGCGGGTTACAGCTCGAGCAACTCTAAAAGCACCAGTTAGATTGGTGTCTACAACAGAAAGAAAATCCTCATCAGACATACGCATTACTAAACCATCTTTAGTAATTCCAGCATTTGCTACGAGAATGTCCACGCCACCAAACTTTTCTTCGATCTCCTTAATTGCGGCATCGACACTCTGCGAATTGGTGACATCCATAAGAACCCCATCAAAGCCTGATGGGCAAACTCCTGATCGGTGACTAATTACGACCTGATAATCACGCTCTTTAAATTCCTGAGCAATGGCAAGTCCAATCCCTCGATTGCCACCTGTGACCAGCACAACTTGTTTATCACTCACAGGAGAAACCTACTTGTTACTAAGGCGTACCCAAAGCACCTTCGAGCGATCTTCTGGCGATCTTCTGGCGATCTTCTGGCGATCTTCGAAGGATCTTTGAACGTTAATTAAGATTCCTAGTCAACTACGCGTACTGTTGCACCATGAGAAAGCGAGCCAAGAAACTAGGAAGAGCGCTCGCAGCCCCGACTTCTATTACCTCAGCCGGAGCAAGTCTCACGAAGGATCAATCGGGTCGCGCAAAGCGATATTTCATATCAATGATGGTCCGTACCCTTTGTTTTATTCTCACCGTCATTCTTCCAAGCCCATACAGATGGTTCACACTAGTTGGGGCCGTCTTCCTTCCATATGTGGCAGTTGTGATCGCGAACGCTGGTCGGGAAACGATAAATCGTGAAACTGTTCATTTTGATGGAAACAATAAAGCAATCGGAAATTAAGAAGGATGAAGCGCTTTTTCAATCTGATCGAAATCCTACAAACTCTTTTGGCCATTGTATTAATTGGTCTCTGTCTTATCGCGGCGCAATGGCAATACCAGCGAGGCTCTGATCGAGCGTTTAGCAATAAAGTAATTTCCAATAACTTATCGAAGTCTGCCTTAAGTCCAAGTGAATTCAATGGCATTGACCCCGTCAAAGATAATCTGCGCAGGGGCATCCTTTTAGGAAATTTTGATTTGGGACACCAATCGCTCGTAAGGGATCGCTACTCAAATGGTGTTTATGGCTTTGAGGTCTTACAACTCTTTAAATCTCAAAACGGTGATAAATACTGGATCGATCGTGGTTGGGTAAAAGCCGGTAAAGACGCAAAGACTCTTCCGTCTATTCCACAAATATCCACGAAACAAATGGAAATAAATGTCAGGATTCGCTCTGAAAATTTGGCCCCCCAAGTAGCTGGGAGTTTCTTCGCCACATCTGCACCTAAGAGAATTTCTAAACTCTCCGCACTTCAAGGAGTTGGGGCTAAGAATTATTACTTAGATCTTCTCCCAAGCTCAGATGTCTCACCATTGAAACCAATCGATCTGCCCGAGCTTTCAAATGGACCTCACTACGCTTACGCGATTCAATGGCTAGCTTTTGGCTTCATGATCGCCGTTGCGCGAATTCTTCTATTCCGCAACCCCAAGTGATTGACGCTGAAATAACTCAAAATATAATCCACGCTTTGCAACTAATTCGTCATGTCTTCCAATTTCAGCAATCTTTCCATCTTCTAAAACGATAATCTGATCAGCACCTTGAATAGTTGAAAGTCGATGAGCAATGACGACGCTAGTTCTGCCCTGCAATGCAGTTTCAAAAGCCTTTTGAACCAAGGCCTCATTTTCGGAATCCAAATGAGCGGTGGCTTCGTCGAGGATTACAATTTTTGGCGCTTTCAATAATAATCTCGCAATCGCCAGTCTCTGCTTTTCGCCACCTGAAAGTCTATGGCCGCGTTCTCCAACCACCGTATCGAATCCATTTGGTAGAGAGCGAATAAAATTTCCTATCTGCGCTGAATCACAAGCCGCAAGAAGTTCTGCCTCGGTGGCATCTGACTTTGCATAAAGGAGATTTGCTCGAATACTTTCGTGAAACATATGTGAATCTTGGGTTACGACACCAATTAATTTACGGAGCTCTAAAATGCTCGCCTTCTTTATATCTACTTCATTGATCGTAATTGCTCCAGATGTAACATCGTAAAGCCTTGGAATTAGAGCCGAAATTGTGCTCTTTCCAGCGCCTGAAGGTCCAACAATCGCAGTAAGAGTTCCAGCTTTGACGTTGAAAGTAATCCCACTCAGGACAGTTCCACTCTCCACTATCTCAGGCTTCGCCGCGCTTTCAAGGGAAGCAAGAGAAATCTGCGATGCCTTTGGGTAAGAAAAATGTACATCCTGAAATCTAATTTCTGGAGTTGTACTAGGAATTGAAATAGGCGCTAGCGGATCTTTAACCATTGGCTCTAGATCCAATACTTCAAAAACGCGTTCGAATGAAACTAACGCTGACATGACATCGACTCGTACATTTGAAAGAGCTGTAAGTGGACCGTAAAGGCGAGCGAGTAGAGCGGTTATTGCAAGCAACGTTCCGACAGTTATAGATTTATTAATGGCCAGATGACCACCAATTCCATAAGCAAACGAAGTAGCAACTGCAGCTACTGAAGTCATAGCAATGAAAAATATCCGGTTTAGCATTGCTATATTGACGCCCATATCCGCCACGTTTCGCGCTTTACCTGAAAAATTCTTCAATTCTTTATCGTTATCGCCATAGAGTGATACTAAAAGAGCACCGGATACGTTGAATCGTTCGGTCATGGTTGAGGACATTTCAGCATTCAATTCAAAGGAACGGCGCGTATAACCCTGTAATTTCTTGCCGATCCATTTTGTCGGGATAAGAAAGACTGGCAAGAGTAGAAGCGAAATCAAAGTAATTTGCCACGAAAGAGTGAGCATTGCAATTGAAACTAGTAGCAAACTCAAGGTATTGCTAAGTACTCCAGAGAGGGTTGCAGTAAATGCCTGTTGAGCCCCAATTACATCCGAATTTATCCGCGAAATAAGCGCGCCGGTTTGAGTTCTTGTAAAGAATGCGATTGATTGACGTTGCACGTGCGCGAAGACTTGGGTACGTAAATCGTAAATTAAGCCCTCACCGATTCGACTTGAAAACCAGCGACCAAACATATTGAAACCAGCATCCGCTACTGCCAAAACTCCCACAATAATTGCCAGACGTGTAACTACATCGCCTCGCCCGGGGATTACGCCCTTATCTATTAAGGAGCGTAATAGAAGGGGTGTGGCCACAACCAGTACTGAATCAATGACTACCGTCGCAAGAAATACAATCAGATAGATTTTGTAAGGTTTGGCAAATGAAATAATTCGCTTTAAGGTGCCTGGCTTAAGCTTCTGATTTTTGACTGATTGATCAGAAGTTAAAGAGCGCATTGCCATCCACTGGCTATGCATCGACATTAGAGAGTCAAATCAAACAGTGAAGCCGATGGCGCGTAGTTGCTCACGCCCATCATCAGTGATCTTATTTGGACCCCACGGTGGCATCCAGACCCAATTAATCTTCACATCCGAAGCTAGATCTTGCAAAACGGAATGGGTTTGATCTTCAATAACATCTTGGAGTGGGCAAGCGGCCGAAGTGAGAGTCATATCCAAAGTTACGATATTTCCTTCGTCAAGACGCATGTCATAAACCAAACCTAAATCAATCACGTTTATCCCAAGCTCTGGATCAATTACATCCTTCATTGCCTCGGTAATGTCATCTATTGTCGTGGTTTTATCACTCATTATTCCCCCAGTTTATCTTGACTTTGTAGAACCGCATCTTTAAATGCCATCCAACCCAATAAAGCGCACTTAATTCTCGCAGGAAATTTGGAAACCCCAGCCAGCGCGACCGCATCTTCCAGGAGATCTTCATCCCCTGACTTAAGACCCTTACTCTGCATTAGCTCAGTGAACTCTGCCAATATTGCAAAGGCGGATTTAATATCTTTCCCGAGGACTAGCTCGGTCATAATTGAAGTACTTGCCTGGGAGATCGAACATCCAACCCCATCCCAAGAAATACTTTCAACCTTCTCCCCTACTAATTTCAAATTAAGAGTGATTTCATCGCCACAGCTTGGATTAACGTGGTGAACCTGCGCACTATATTCATTGACTAATTTCTTATGTTGTGGATTTTTATAGTGATCCAAAATCACTTGTTGATAGAGCGAATCAAGTTCCACTATTACACCTTAAAATATTTCTTGGTATCTTCAATTGATGCGATTAGGCCGTCAACATCAGCAAAATCATTGTAGAGATAGAAAGATGCGCGAGTTGTCCCAGCAATACCGAATTTTCGCATCAATGGCCAGGCACAGTGGTGACCTGTCCTTACTGCGATTCCATATTGATCTAGAACTTGTCCTACGTCATGTGGATGGATTCCATCAATGGTAAATGAGATGACTGCGCCACGGTCCTTATTATCTTTCGGACCTATCACGGTTACACCAGATAGCCGGGAGAACTTTTCAAGGGCATAACCTGTCAATTCTGAATCGTGATTTGCAATTGAATCCATTCCGATATTTTGAAGATAATCAATTGCCGCACCCAACCCAACAGCTTGTGCCATATTTGGAACACCCGCTTCAAACTTGCGTGGCGCTGGCGCCCAAGTTGCCTGCGTCATCGTTACTGTCTCGATCATTGAACCACCGAAAAGAAAAGGTTCCATCGCTTCTAGATGTTCGCTCTTACCCCAAAGGACACCTATCCCCGTTGGACCGATCGCTTTGTGGCCAGAGAATGCGAGAAAATCAACTCCTAGTTGCGAAACATTTACCGGAAAATGTGGAACTGATTGACATGCATCTAGTACAAATAGCGCCCCAACTTTATGTGCCATCTCAGCTAGATCAGCTATCGGATTGATGGTGCCAAGAACATTTGATTGATGCGTAAGTGCAACTATCTTGGTTCGGACATTTATCAAATCCGCGGCGCTCGATAGATCTAAACGCCCATCTGCGTCAACCTCAAACCAAACTAGCTCGGCCCCAGTTCGCTTGGCAAGTTGTTGCCAGGGAATCAAATTTGCATGGTGTTCCATTTCAGAAACAACGATTCGATCTCCCGGCTTTAACGCATATTTACTCTTCGGATCGGAATTTCCCAAGGAGTAGGCAATCGCATTTAAACTTTCCGTGGCGCTCTTTGTGAAAATAACTTCATCTACATCTGCGCCAATAAACTGCGCAACCTTCTGCCTTGCTCCTTCATAGGCCTCACTTGCCTCCTCGGCCAATAAATGTGCGCCACGATGGACTGCCGCATTGTGATTTTCATAGAAGTTTCGTTCAGCATCTAAAACTTGACGTGGTTTTTGAGACGTCGCTCCGCTATCCAAGTAGGTGAGACGACTATTTCCACGCATCACTTTAGCGAAGATCGGAAAATCATTCCGAATCTGCGCGGGAGTGAATTTAGAACTCATGAATTAGGCAGTTACGTACTCTGCGTAACCCTTTTCTTCAAGTTTGTCAGCCAACTCTGGACCGCCTTCTTCAACAATTCTTCCAGCTGCGAAAACATGCACAAAGTCTGGCTTTATGTAGCGAAGAATTCTGGTGTAGTGAGTGATCAACATGATTCCTAGATCACTATTTGATTTCACTCGATTTACTCCTTCGGAAACAATTCGAAGTGCATCAACATCAAGGCCCGAATCTGTCTCATCTAAAATCGCAAACTTTGGCTTCAGTAGTTCAAGTTGCAAAATTTCATGGCGCTTCTTTTCGCCACCAGAAAAACCCTCATTTACTGAACGTTCTGCGAAGTTTGAATCCATGTTTAGTGCAGCCATTGCTTCTTTTACTTCTCCTACCCAGGTACGAACCTTTGGAGCCTCACCACGAATTGCGGTGGCGGCCGTTCGCAAGAAGTTAGTAACAGATACACCAGGGACTTCAACGGGATATTGCATCGCCAAAAATAACCCGGCCTTTGCGCGCTCATCAACTGTCATCTCTAAAACATCTGTGCCATCAAGAGTCACAGATCCACCAGTAATCGCATACTTCGGATGACCTGCGATTGAATAGGCGAGAGTTGATTTACCTGAGCCATTCGGACCCATAATTGCGTGCGTCTGGCCTGACTTGATCGTCAGATCGACTCCACGCAAGATTTCTTTATCTCCGGCATCAGTGGTGACCGATACATGTAAGTTCTTAATCTCTAGTGTGCTCATTACTTCTCCCCTGTTTTCTCATTAACTGTAATAACATCTTCATTCATTTCGACATCAAAAACTTCTAGCGCCTCAACTGCAGGTAAAGTAAGTGCTTGACCAGTTCGAAGATCAAACTCGGCGCCATGCAACCAACACTCGATTTTAAATCCGGAAATTTCACCTTCCGACAGGGCAGCATCTGAGTGAGTACAGGTATCCGCAACTGCAAAAACTTCAGCGCCGATACGTGCAACACAAACTGGTGTGCCATTAACTTCTATTCGAACTGGCTTTCCTTCTTGGAGCGATGCGAATGAAAGTTCAGTCATTACGCACCTACTTTTTCAAGTTCGCCATCGATTCGTGACATTAAACGTTCTTCAATTTCTTCATCCTTAATTTTGCTTACTATCTCTTGGAAGAAGCCACGAATAACCAAACGGCGGGCAATATCTGCCGGAATTCCGCGAGACTCTAGATAGAAAAGTTGTTCGTCATCAAAACGTCCAGTAGTAGATGCGTGGCCTGCACCAACGATTTCGCCGGTCTCGATCTCTAGGTTTGGAACTGAATCTGCTCGCGCGCCATCAGTAAGTAATAGATTTCGATTCAACTCATAGGTATCAGTTCCCTCAGCGGCAGCGCGAATATAGACATCACCGATCCATACCGTGCGGGCTTTATCTCCGGCGAGTGCACCTTTGTAATTAACTCGGCTTTTGCCATTTGGGATGTTGTGATCAACATGCATTCGATGCTCGAGATGCTGACCATCGGTTGCGAAGTAAAGTCCTGAAAGATCAGCACTCGCTCCTGGACCCGAATACTCAACTGTTGGAAGAAGTCGAACTACTGAACCACCAATAGTTACGATTAGTGAGTTAAAAGTTGCATCTTTGCCTATAACGGCATGTGACCTTCCAAGGTGAATCGTCTTTGGACCCCACTCCTGAAGTGAAATCACATTTAGCGTCGCGCCGGTGGCGAGTGAAAATTCGATATCTTCAGCTAAAACTGCCTCTCCAGCGTTTTCGATTATCACTGTTGCGTGAGAATTAACTCCAGCACTAATTAGCAAACGCGAAACTTCTGGAGTACCGCCAAGCACTGAGCGCTTTAAAACTATCGGAGCGCTTAATTCAGTGCCATCAGAGATTGATAAGTGCGAAACCTCAATGGCCGACTGGCGCACACGAAGTGTTGCTTCATCTGTGGTCGTTGAGATTGGTCCAAGGTCGGAGGATTTCTTAACTTCAAAACTCACTCCTGTTGGAAGATTTCCAGCAATAAAAGAATTAGTGGAAGTTAATGAGACAGAAGCATCCAAGAGCCCGGCCAGACGATTTAGCGGAGTAAACCGCCACGCCTCCTCGCGCCCAGATGGTGCCAAGTAATTTGTGGGAAGTGACATTTAGCCAACGGCGCCTTCCATTTGAAGTTCGATTAAACGGTTGAGCTCAAGGGCATATTCCATCGGTAATTCACGGGCAATCGGTTCGATGAAGCCGCGAACAATCATCGCCATTGCTTCATCTTCTGAAAGTCCTCGTGACATCAAGTAAAAGAGTTGATCATCGGAGATCTTTGAAACTGTAGCCTCATGCCCCATTGAGACATCATCCTCGCGGATATCAACATAAGGATAAGTATCGGACCTCGAAATTGTGTCAACCAAAAGAGCATCGCACTTAACAGTCGATTTTGAATGGTGCGCACCTTCTTGCACCTGAACAAGACCGCGATAAGAAGTTCTACCACCTCCACGAGCGACAGATTTTGAAATGATTGTTGAGGATGTATAAGGCGCGGCATGAACCATTTTGGCGCCAGCATCTTGGTGTTGTCCGGCACCTGCAAAAGCGATTGATAGCGTTTCACCTTTTGAGTGCGGCCCCATTAAAAATACAGCTGGGTACTTCATAGTGACCTTTGAACCGATATTCCCATCGATCCACTCCATAGTTGCGCCTTCAGCACATGTTGCGCGCTTTGTTACTAAGTTATAGACGTTATTCGACCAGTTTTGAATCGTTGTGTAACGAACGCGTGCATTCTTCTTGATGATAATTTCAACTACAGCAGAGTGAAGGGAATCTGAAGAGTAAATTGGAGCCGTACACCCTTCAACATAATGAACATATGAATCCTCATCGGCGATGATAAGAGTTCTTTCGAATTGACCCATATTTTCGGTGTTAATGCGGAAATATGCTTGCAATGGAATATCGACCTTAACGCCCTTTGGAACATAAATAAATGAACCGCCGGACCAAACGGCAGTATTAAGGGCGGCAAACTTATTGTCACCAACTGGGATAACAGTCCCAAAATATTCTTGGAACAACTCTGGGTATTGCTTTAGCGCAGTATCGGTATCAACGAAGATAACGCCTTGCTTTTCTAGATCCTCACGAATTGAGTGGTAAACGACCTCCGACTCATATTGCGCGGCAACTCCCGCAACCAACCGTTGCTTCTCGGCCTCGGGAATTCCTAACCGGTCATAAGTATTTTTAATATCTTCTGGCAAGTCTTCCCAGGAAGTTGCTTGCTTCTCTGTGGAACGAACAAAATATTTGATGGTATCGAAGAAGATGCCTGAAAGATCTGAACCCCAATTTGGCATTGGCTTCTTGTCGAATAGGGATAACCCTTTAAGTCGCAGATCGAGCATCCACTTAGGTTCACTCTTCTTATTAGAAATATCCCGAACAACCTCTTCATTAAGACCACGTCGAACGTTGGCGCCAGAGTCATTCTTATCTGACCACCCATATTCGTAATTTCCGATCCCATCTAGCTCGGGATGGATCGTTGTGGTTTCACTCATTGCGAGGCCCGCTTTCCAGTATTTGTTAGGATTTTTGAGTTAGGTATAAAAGTTGTGCAAACTCCATCACCATGAGCGATGGTGGCAAGTCGTTGAACGTGAGTTCCGAGTAACTCTGAAAATGCCTGTGTTTCAGCTTCACATAGTTCTGGGAACTGCGCCGCCACATGTGCAATTGGACAGTGGTTTTGGCAAAGTTCTTCACCAATCCCCTGCGAATGGTTATTAGCTGCAAAACCTTCATCAGTTAGGAATTCCGCAAGGGCGATCGATTTTTCCTGCAAATCTTTCTTTCCAGCGATTGAAGGTTTGGCACGTGCGGCAATTTCTTGCGCCCGACTTGAGGCGAATTCCTTAACTAAATTTCTATTCCCTGATGTTGACATAAATCTAAGTGCTGAGACAGCAAGATCGTCATATGAATGTTCAAATTTTTCTCGACCGATATCGGTCATTACAAATACTTTTGAAGGCCGTCCGCGACCTCTTGAATCGGAGTTGACTTGGTACGGCTCGCGGGCTACGAGGACTCCTGATTCCACAAGTGAATCCAAGTGGCGACGAATCCCAGCCGGAGTGATCTTCAATCGTTTGGCTAGGGTTAGCGCGGTAGCGGGGCCATTTTCCAAAATGGTTCGAGCCACAGCATCCTTGGTTCGATCTTCCGTCTTTTTCACAACAGTATTGTTGCGTAAATCAGCCAAACCTGCCATTCCACAGCCTTCTATTTGAGGTGCCCTGCCCCACACTTCGACCCAGGATTAATGCGCAAAAATAGGAAGGCTGGAGTCATAGGCTTAAGCCATGTCGCAAATCTGGTCGCCTTCAAGGCTTACAAGGCTTACAAGGCTTACAAGGCTTACAAGGCTTACAAGGCTTTCCAGCATTGTCTTTAATGGCCTCCTATTCTTTCAGAGCGCCTTGATTGTTACTGGTGGGGCGGTCCGCCTTACGGGCTCTGGGCTTGGATGCCCAACTTGGCCCCAGTGCACCGGAGATTCCATTAAACCAATCGCGCATCAAGCACAAGGCCAACTCCATGCTTGGATTGAATTCGGTAACCGATTAGTAGCCTGGATTATTTTTATTCTCGCAATTCTTGCAATCTTCATTGTGATTAAAAAGTTTCGGGAGCGCCGAGATTTCAAGCGTTTGCGCGCACTTGCCGTATTGCAGCTACTCGGGTTTGTCGGTCAGGTAGTACTAGGCGGAATCACAGTACTAACAAAATTAAATCCTATTACTGTCTCGGCCCATTTTCTATTAACAATTCCATTGATTGCTGGTGCGCTCTCGCTTCGAAATCGCATTTACCAAAAGTCAACAACTTCAATTTCGAAAAAAACTACCTCGGCGCTTAATGTGGTTTTACTTCTTACGATTCTTGTCTTATTTGTTGGTACTTTGGTCACTGGCACTGGGCCACATGCTGGTGATATTCAAGCCAAGCGATACCATTTTGGCGAGCGTAATATCTCTTTCATTCACGGTGGGATAGTTTTAATTTTGATCGCAGCAATCCTTTACCTACTTATAATGATCAGAACTAATGAACCAAAAGAAGTAACTAACTCATTTGGACAGCGAGCTTTGATTTTCCTTTTCATAGCGCTGGCGCAAGGTGCTATTGGTTATATTCAGTATCTAACCAAACTTCCTGAAGTATTGGTCGCTGCTCACCTTGTAGGAGCCACTTTAATTTGGGTTAGTGCTTGGGGTCTGTACATCAACGCAGATAAGGCAGACAAGAAAGAATTCAGAAAAATATGATCAATAGCATTCTCAAGAGTAAGTAAATTTGTTTTAGGTTGTCTTAAGAATTTTAAGTAATTAACACTAGATAAGGGAAGCCAATGTCGATAGCACGTAAAAGCTGGAATGAATTAGATGATCAAGCAGTGGCGATAAGTCGCGCGCTGGCTATGGATGCCGTTCAAAAAGTTGGCAACGGCCACCCTGGTACGGCTATGGCTCTAGCACCAGTGGCTTACACGCTCTTTCAGCGCATTATGAAACATGATCCAAATCAACCAAATTGGCTTGGACGTGATCGATTTGTCCTCTCAGCGGGCCACTCATCCCTAACTCTCTATATTCAACTCTACTTATCTGGCTATGGCCTAGAACTTTCCGATCTTCAATCTTTTCGAACAGCCGGATCACTTACACCGGGCCATCCAGAATTTGGACACACAACAGGCGTTGAAATAACAACTGGACCACTTGGTTCTGGAATATCAAGTGCGATTGGCATGGCGATGGCGGCGCGCTTTGAAAAAGGTCTCCTAGACCCTGAGGGCAAGAGCGATCTCTTTGATCATGACATTTGGGTCATCGCTTCAGATGGTGACCTTCAAGAAGGTATGAGCGCAGAGGCTTCATCGATAGCTGGAACGCAAGAGCTCGGCAATCTTAAGGTGATCTACGATGACAATCGGATCTCCATTGAAGGCGATACGCACGTTTCTTTCACTGAAGACGTTAGTGCGCGCTATCGTGCTTATGGGTGGGATGTAATTGAAGTTTCTACAAAGAGCGATGGCGATGTTGATCGCATAGCTTTAGAAGAAGCAATGATCAAAGCGCAATCACAAAGCAAGAAGCCAACGTTAATTCGTCTCAAGACTGTCATTGCATGGCCAGCACCTAAAGCCAGAGGCACTTCAAAGTCTCACGGCTCAGCGCTAGGTGCAGAAGAAATCGCTGCCACAAAGCGCGAGCTTGGGCTAGATCCTGAACAATCTTTTATCGCACCACCTGAGGTAATTTCTCATGCGAGAGAGGTTCGCAGTAGAGGCGCGGATCTAAGTAAAGAATGGCAAATTCGTTTTGGAGAGTGGCAAAAAAACAATCCGGAGAAAGCCGCGCTCTTATCTCGTTTGCAAAAGCGCGAGCTACCAGCCGGATGGGAATTATCTTTACCAACTTTCGAAGCCGGAAAGGATATTGCCACTCGGGCAGCATCTGGAAAAGTAATTAATGCCATCGCTAAAGTTCTTCCGGAATTCTGGGGCGGGTCTGCTGATCTAGCCGAAAGTAATAACACCACCATCGAGGAAGGTGGATCATTCCTTCCGAGTACAAGTGCGATGAAAGATGCCAATCCATATGGCCGAATTATTCACTTTGGAATTCGCGAACACGCAATGGGAGCCATTCTCAATGGAATTGCCCTCCACGGCCTAACCAGACCTTTTGGTGGAACATTCCTAGTTTTTAGTGATTACATGCGCGGCTCAGTTCGCCTGGCAGCGTTGATGGACATTCCATCCGTGTTCGTCTGGACCCACGATTCCATAGGTCTTGGTGAAGATGGACCTACCCACCAACCGATCGAACATGTTGCGGCTCTACGACTCATTCCAAATTTCACAGTAATTAGACCTGCGGATGCAAACGAAGTTGCAATTGCTTGGCGTGAAGTAATTAAACGTGGCAAGCCAGCGGGCTTTGCTCTTTCTCGCCAGAACTTGCCAGTCGTTGATCGCCAATCTTGTGGCTCCGTTGAAGGTGTAGCAAAAGGCGCATACACAATTTGCGAGACCGATGGAACTCCAGATGTAATTTTGATCGCAACCGGATCTGAAGTTAGCATCGCGATTGCCGCTAGAGAACTCCTTGCCAAAGAAGCAATCGCGGCAAGAGTAGTAAGCGCGCCAAGCCTGGAATGGTTTGCTCTTGAAGGCGATTCCTACCGCGAAAGTATTTTGCCGAAGGCGGTTAAAGCTCGAGTTTCCATAGAAGCGGGTGTCGGAATTGGATGGCGCGAATATGTCGGAGACAGTGGCGAGATAATTTCACTTGACCACTTCGGGGCTTCGGCATCTGCTGGTGAACTCTTCAAAGAGTACGGTTTTACCGCAGAAAATATTGTCGCAGCTGCCAAGCGGAGTATTGCGAATTCAAAGTGATTAAATTAAGCGGACCGGCTCTAGAAAAGTTTGATCCGCAATCGGCCATTGCCTCTGACCTAAATCAGATTATTGGAAAGTTGGCGGCAAAGGATGCATCCCTATGGGGAAGCGGAACCGAGGCCTCAAATCGCCTAAATTGGATCGACTTGCCGATTTCATCACAAGAACTAATTCCACAACTTCTTGAGTTGAAAACTTGGGCAAAGGCAAATAACTTAAATGAGTTAGTGCTTTGTGGAATGGGCGGCTCTTCCCTAGCACCTGAAGTAATAGCAAAAACCTTTGGTAAGAACTTAACTGTCCTGGACTCAACCGATCCGAGTCAGATAAATGACGCCCTCCCGCACGATCTTGCCAAGGCCCTTATAATTGTTGGATCAAAATCTGGCTCCACGATAGAAACATCTTCACAGCGTGCTTTTTTCATAGCCAAATTTGAAGCAGCTGGCTTAAATCCAGCTGAACATATATTGATTATTACCGATCCGCACTCCCCTCTGGATCAGGAAGCAAAATCAAATGGCTACCGAGTTATAAATGCCGACCCAAATGTAGGTGGTCGATATAGCGCGCTCAGCGCATTTGGCCTTACTCCCGCCACCTTAATGGGCGTTGACCCTAAAATTTTGATTTCTGATGCCGCTAATGCAATGGTTGAAATTGGAACACTAAATTCCAGTGCTGTAGTTGTTGCGACTCTAATTATGGAACTTAGTGAACAAAATATTGCTTTCTTCGATTCTGATTCAAAGGTTCCGGGCCTAGCAGACTGGATCGAACAGTTAATTGCAGAATCTACTGGAAAGAATCAAAAGGGCCGACTTCCAATAGTTTTAGAAAGTTTTAGTGCAGAAATTGCGGGAGCAGGATTGAAAATAGGTTTTGCTAATTCGCAGGCTGATTTAATTGTTGAAGGAACCCTCGGCGAGCAATTTATTTTTTGGGAATTTGTTACCGCTCTTTTGGGTCGTGCACTTATTGTTGACCCATTTGATCAGCCAAATGTTACAGAAGCTAAAGATCGCACAACCAAACTACTTGCAGAATGGGGTAGCGCTCCGATTCCCCTCATCGAACCACAATATGAAGATTCTGACCTGCAGATTTTTACTTCGATATCTGCGACAAACCTCGATGAATTTCTCACTTCCTTTTTGCAGCCAAATCACACATATATCGCCATCATGGCGTACCTAAATAGAAACCAAGACAAAAGGGCCGCGAATTTGCGTCAATTGATTGCTGAGAAGACAAAGCGTGGCGTGACATTTGGCTGGGGCCCAAGATTTCTACATTCAACCGGTCAATTCCACAAAGGTGGTCAGCAAAATGGCGCATTCCTTCAAATAACCGGTAGTTCAAAGATTGATATTGAGATTCCAGGAAAAGATCTATCTTTTTATAAACTACTAATGGCGCAAGCTCTTGGAGATGGTCAAGCCCTGGCTTCAAGAAATTACCCGCTCCTGCGGATTCATCTTAAGAATCGCGAAGCGGGTATTGAAAAAATTATTGCAGCTCTTACTAAGCTTTAATCTTCTCCGCGCAAACGAGAAAGAGCATCTTCTAATATCTTCTTCGACTCAGCTTCCGTACGACGTTCCTTGACGTATGCCAAGTGCGTCTTGTACGGCTCATTCTTAACAGGCATTGGTGGCTTATCTTTATTTAGCCCAGCAGGATAACCACATCGTGGGCAGTCCCACTCAGTAGGGATTACGACGCCTTCTTCTTGAGCAAATGAGGGGCGAGTCTCATGGCCATTTGCGCACCAATAAGAAACGCGAAAGCGAGCGATCGCATCGCCGCGCTCCGCCTCGCCCATTGGGCCGGCGCCGACACGACTTCCACGAATTGCACTACCCATTGTTACTCCCCTTATGAATCTATTGGCTAAGAATTATTTCTTTAAAACTAAACTTAAAGCAATTACTCCAGTGAACCAGAGCCCGCCTACTACGATGGTAATACGATCGAGGTTGCGCTCAACAACTGAACTTCCGCCGTAAGAAGATGAAATGCCGCCACCGAAAAGGTCAGATAGGCCGCTTCCCTTACCTTTATGAAGAAGTACAAGAACGATCATCAATACGCTGGTAACAACTAACAAAAGCGAGAGTGCAAGAACCACGTAAATCTCCAGTTTCTATAAACTTTTAACGTTTCTAACCCCCTGGTGAGGTGGTTAACAATTGGTAAGGATACCTGCTTTTTTGATCAGCCTACGGCTGGAAGTGAGCGGTGAAACTTGGCGATTCTGGCAAATTCCTCTGGATCTAGGCTTGCTCCTCCTACCAGTACGCCATCGACATCCTCCTGCTGCATGATTTCAACAATATTGGCTGACTTCACACTTCCGCCATAAAGAATTCTTGCGCCAGCTGCAATCTCATCTGAGCCAATCTTGATGAGCTCTTCTCGGATTGCCTGGCAAACTTCTTGCGCATCTGCGGCGGAAGCAGTCTTACCAGTACCAATTGCCCAAACCGGCTCATATGCGAAAACAATCTTCTTTAGATCTGGCTTGTGAAAACCTGCCAATCCGGCACGCACTTGGCTCAATACATGCTCGACGTGGGTTCCCGACTCACGTATTGCCAACTCTTCACCGATACAAAAAATTGGAGTTAATTCGTTAGCCAATGCCGCTTTAATCTTGCGGTTTAACAGTGCATCATCTTCTTTGTGAATGGCGCGACGTTCTGAGTGGCCGACCAAAACATAAGAACAACCTAATTTATTTAGCATCGATCCGGATATATCCCCCGTAAATGCACCACTTACATCTGGTGAGAGATCTTGTGCGCCATAGACCAATCTAAGGCGGTCACCGTCGATCAGCGTTTGTACCGAGCGAATATCAGTAAAGGGTGGAATTACAAGAACATCTGCAGCATCGTAATCTTTATCATCAAGTGAGTAAGAAAGCTTCTGGGTCACAGCTATCGCTTCAAGGTGATTGAGATTCATCTTCCAGTTACCTGCTATTAGTGGCTTACGCATGCTTCCCCTTTAGTATTTAAAGATTTTAATTAAGAACTAGTTAAGTGCAACGATGCCGGGCAACTCTTTACCTTCTAGGTACTCAAGTGAGGCTCCCCCACCGGTAGAGATGTATCCAAATTGTGAATCCTTAAATCCAAGTTTACGAACAGCAGCTGCCGAATCTCCGCCACCGACGACAGAAATTCCTGAAACGCTCGTAAGGGCTTGCGCTACAACCTTTGTGCCGTTGGCAAAATTTGGAAACTCAAAGACTCCCATTGGGCCATTCCAGAATACAGTTTTACATTCTGAAATAGCAGCAGCAAAACTTGCGGCAGTCTCTGGTCCAATATCAAGGCCCATTTGGTCGGCTGGAATCGAATCTGCCGAAACTGTTGTTGGGGTTGCATCGGCTGAGAATTCTGGCGCAACGATGATATCGGTCGGTAGCAAAATCTTAACGCCCAACTCTTGCGCACGAGAAAGCAATTCTTTAACGGTCGGGATTAGATCAGTCTCGACAAGAGATTTTCCAATCTCTTTACCTTGAGCTGCGAGGAAAGTGAAAAGCATCCCACCGCCAATGGCTAAAACATTTACTTTATCCAACAAGTTCGAGATAACACCGATCTTATCTGAGACTTTTGCGCCACCAAGTACCACTCCATAAGGACGCTCTGGCGATTGGGTAAGTTTCTTTAAAACCTCAATCTCTGCGGCGACGAGGTAGCCAGCAGCATGTGGCAATAACTTTGCAACATCATAAACCGAAGCATGCTTGCGATGTACTGCGCCAAATCCATCACTTATGAATACATCTGCGTATGAAGCTAATTCTTTAGCAAGAGCGCTACGCTCACCTTCATCTTTGCTTGTTTCAGCATTTTCGTAACGAATATTTTCAAGGAGTACAACCTCGCCGCTCTTGACGCCCTTAGCTTTGGCACTATTTACAATCTCATCCGAGAATGTGACTTTGGAACCGAGTGCTTCGCTCAGGCGGATTGCTATTGGAGCAAGAGATAATTCTGGCTTTCGTTCGCCTTTTGGACGGCCTAGGTGGGCAGTAATTACTACTGCCGCACCTTGTGCCAATAAATATTTTATTGTCGGTATTGATGCACGTATCCGACCATCGTCTGTGATTACTCCATCTTTCAAGGGAACATTTAAATCACAGCGAAGTAATACACGCTTCCCTTGAAGATCGATGCTCTCAAGAGTTGCCAGCGTAGAAAGAACCATTAAAGCTTCTTACCTACATATCCGACTAGATCAACTAGACGATTTGAGTAACCCCACTCATTGTCATACCAACCAACAACCTTCACAGTACTTCCAATTGCCTTGGTTAGACCGGAATCGAAGATGCATGAGCTTGGATCAGTAACAATGTCAGCTGAAACTATTTGATCCTCTGTGTAAGAAAGGTAGCCCTTGAGTGAACCCTCGGCAGCTTTCTTCATTGCCGCATTAATTTCTGCTGCGGTTACTTCCTTTGAAAGTTCAACTGTTAAATCAGTTGCCGATCCTGTTGGGACTGGAACGCGAAGCGCGAATCCATCAAGTTTGCCCTTGAGTTGTGGCAAGACCAGACTGATTGCCTTAGCCGCGCCAGTTGATGAAGGAATGATTGAGACTGCAGCAGCGCGAGCGCGACGCAAGTCCTTATGTGGTTGATCGAGAATTGATTGATCATTTGTGTAGGCGTGGATTGTGGTCATCAAGCCACGGACAATTCCGAATTCTTCATCCAAGACCTTGGCCATAGGGGCAAGGCAGTTGGTTGTACAAGATGCGTTGGAAATAACATGGTGGTTGGCTGCATCATACTTATCGTGATTAACGCCCATAACAATCGTGACATCTTCATCAGTTGCTGGAGCTGAAATGATTACCTTCTTGGCCCCGGCTGTGATGTGCTTCTTGGCATCTGCTGCCTTTGTGAAGAACCCGGTAGATTCGATCACGATATCGGCCTTAACATCTGCCCAAGGTAAGTTAGCTGGATCTCTTTCAGAAAAGACACGGATCGTCTTACCGTTTACGGTAATTGAATCATCGGTGTATGAAACTGGAAGACCCAAGCGACCCAAGATGGAGTCGTACTTGAGAAGGTGAGCCAAAGTAGCGTTATCTGTTAAATCGTTAATTCCAACGATCTCGATATCTGCCCCTGAAGTTAGAGCCGCACGAAAGAAGTTACGACCAATTCGTCCAAAACCATTAATTCCAACACGTACCACGGTAGACCTCGCTTAAAAGTTGTTTTGAGTTTGAATACTCAGATTCTTAACGCCCAAGATTCGACGTTCCACTTCGTTGTGGGGTTGTTAGGCTCTTACCCTATCAGCCTAACCGCCTCGGATTTATCCCTTACCGATCGGTAGCGAATCTATTCGGCGAGTAAATCTGGACTTAAGCCCGCCTCGGTATCGGGAACACCTAGATCATGAGCACGCTTATCGGCCATTGCGAGTAAACGTCTAATTCTTCCAGCAATCGCATCCTTGGTCATTGGTGGAGTGGCTAGTGAGCCCAATTCTTCCAAGCTAGCCTGTCCATGATTAATGCGTAATTCACCAGCTTCTTTCAAATGCCCTGGTATTTCCTCACCTAATATTTCCATCGCCCTAGCAACTCGTGCGGAGGCAGCAACTGCGGCTCTGGCAGAGCGACGAAGATTTGCATCATCAAAATTTGCCAGGCGATTGGCGGTGGCTCTAACTTCACGGCGCATCCTTCGCTCTTCCCAAGCAAGAACACTTTCATGTGCACCAAGTCTTGTTAGCAAGGCGCCAATTGCATCGCCATCACGTAGCACTACCCGATCAACGCTACGAACTTCACGCGCCTTTGCAGTAATTCCAAGTCTTCGTGCAGCCCCAACTAGAGCCAGAGCCGCTTCTGGACCTGGGCAAGTAATCTCTAGCGCAGATGAGCGACCTGGTTCTGTTAACGAACCATGCGCCAAGAAAGCACCGCGCCAAGCTGCCTCGGCGTCGCAAATCCCAGCGGAAACTACTTGTGGCGGTAGCCCACGTATCGGTCTGCTATTTGCGTCAATCAATCCTGTTTGCCTTGCAAGCGCATCCCCATCTGAGGTAACTCGCACTACGTAACGACTTCCTTTTCGGATGCCACTTGGAGATAGGACAGCTAATTCACTATCGTGACCAAAAACTTCTGCAATATCTTTTCGCAACCTACGAGCGCTTTGCGCAGTATCTAGTTCCACTTCGATTGCAATCTTTCCAGCAGTAATGTGCAACCCTCCTGCAAAACGAAGCAGGGCTGAAACCTCAGCTTTTCGACAGCATGGTTTGGTGACTGATAGACGGCTTAACTCGTCTTTTACTGATGCAGTCATGGCCATGTGGGTATTTAAGCAGGGTTCAAGGAAAAATGTGTGCGAAAAAAGAACTCATTTTCCCAACATCATGCGCACTTGCCCCAGGTTTGATGGAAAGATCGACAATTTCCAACCGACCACCGCACTTGGCGACCAGATCTTCCAAACTTTGACGAGATTCTGGGCTCTTCACGATTTGCGGATCTGCCAGTGCGATATCTATCTTTAAGTTTGGCGCGTGCGCCAAGACAAACTCTAGGTGTTCGCTGGGGCTAATTCCAGCAAACTCACCTTCGCTAACGGCTTCGGGCAAGTTAAAGATCATCACTTTCTTTGCCGAACTTTTCGCGATCGCATCCGCTTGTTCTTTAAGCAAGAAATGTGGCATCACACTTGAAAACCAAGAGCCAGGTCCAACCGTAATCCAATCTGCATGTTCAATTGCCTCTAGAGCTTGGCGCGTCGCTCTTGGATTCTCTGGAATCAATTTTAGAGATTTAACTTTTGCCTTTGTCGTCGCAACTTCTATTTGACCTCGCACAATTTTTTCGCCAGTAGGAGTGATAAATGTTCCTTCAATATCAAGTGGATCGGTTGCCATCGGCAATACCTTTCCAACAATTCTCAAGAGTTCGCCAACTTTTGCTACGCCGGCGACTGGATCACCATCGCGATCCCATAACGCGGTAAGAAGTAAATTTCCAACCGCATGGCCACTCATCTCGCCTGAACTTGTGAATCGGTATTGCAAGATCTCTGCCCAATTTCGACCCCACGAATCATCGCCGCAGAGGGCGGCAAGGGCCATCCTTAAATCACCGGGCGGAAGTGAATTAAACTCTTCACGTAGCCTTCCACTGGAACCACCATTGTCAGCAACAGTAACTATTGCAGTTATTTGATCCGTAACTGCCCGCAAAGAAGTTAACGTGGCAGCCAACCCATGTCCACCACCAAGGGCGACTACTTTTACCGACATCTAAAGTTCGCGACCAAGATCCCGATGGATGGGGTGTGATGAGATTGATTTACCACTTGGGTGTGAAGCTCCATTTAATCGACGTGAAATCTCTTCAGCGATCGCTACAGAGCGATGTTTACCACCAGTACAACCAACGGCAAGTGTTAAATACTTTCTACCTTCATGGATAAACCCAGTTGCAATGGTCTCAAAGAGCGCCTCATACTTATTTAAGAAATCTTTAACATTATCCGTACTTAGCACATTGTCTCTAACAGCGCTATCCAACCCAGTTAGTGGGCGAAGTTCTGGGATCCAATGTGGGTTTGCTATAAAACGGCAATCCATAACTAAATCAGCGTCTACTGGGATTCCATATTTATATCCAAATGAAAGGAGATTTACTCGCAGATCAGCGCTGTCCCCCTCTTGAAATATGTCGGCAACCTTTTTATCTAATTGGTGAATATTTAGTGAAGACGAATCAATAATTACATCGGCAAATGATCGAACTTCCTGCAGGCGATCTCGTTCTCTTGTAATTCCATCCAAGATTCGGTCATTGCCCTGAAGAGGATGTGGTCGTCTAGTCGCTTCAAATCTGCGGACCAGGACATCATCGGCAGCATCGACAAAAAGAACTCTTCTAGCAATTCCAATCTCTCCCAGCTCAGCAAGTGCTCTTGTTAAATCGTCAAAGAATTCTCTACCTCTAACATCGATAACTACCGCCATGGATGTGGCGCTCTTAGCTGCAAGTTCACATAACGTTGCCAACATAGCGGGTGGCAAATTATCGACCACATACCAACCTAAATCCTCCAGCGAATGTGCGACCGTCGATCTTCCAGCACCGCTCATTCCAGTTATCACAACAACTTCATTGGAGGTCATAAGGTAATCCTCTCAGGATATTTCACCAGTTTCCATATCCACCGAACTTGTCTCGGTTACATTCTGAGTAATGAAATCAAATATAAGCGCGGCAGTCTTTTCACCAATTCCAGGAATTGCGGCAATTTGCGCCTGATCGGCTTTCTTAAAGGAGGCTATTGATCCGAATTTCTCCAAGAGCGCCTTTCTGCGGGCCTCGCCCAATTGCGGAATGTCATCTAAGAATGACTCCAGCATCATCGCCGATCGCTTACTTCTATGAAAAGTAATCGCAAATCTATGTGCTTCATCTCTAATCCTTTGTAAGAGATATAGACCTTCGCTGTGGCGTGGAAAAATTATTGGTTCTTTGCTGTCAGGAAGCCACACCTCTTCAAGTCGCTTGGCCAAACCACATAAGGCAATATCGGAAATGCCTAATTCAGCTAAGGCTCTGGCTGCCGCCGCTACTTGAGGTGCTCCGCCATCTACAACTATGAGTTGAGGTGGGTAGGCAAACTTAGATCTAGCTCCGCCTGCGACAAGGACCTCTTCTTGATTTATTTCCCGCTCAGCTAGGTAACGTTTGAGTCTACGAGTAAGAACATGATGCATTGCTCGAGTATCGTCAAATCCAGCTTCGTCAGAGATAGCAAATCTCCGGTAATCGCTCTTCTTGATTTGCCCATCTTCAAAAACGACCATTGAGGCAACCATATTTGTCCCTTGAGTATTAGAGATATCAAAACATTCTATTCGGAGTGGAAGTTCGGCCAGATCTAGTGCGGAGGCAATCTCTTCTAAGGCTTTACCGCTAACAGCTGAATCATTTGATCGCTTTGAAAGATATTGAATTAGCGCCTGATGTGCATTTCGTTTTACTGTTGCAATAACCTCAACTTTTTCACCACGTTGTGGCTTTGTTATTGCAACATTCTTATCAAATTTCGCCGCAAGCCAGCTTTGAATTGTTTCAACATTTTCTGGTAATTCATCAACTAAAATCTCTGAGGGCGCGTCAACATCTGAATAGATTCGAACTAGCGCTGCTTCTATAACACTTTGATCCTCGAGGACGTCGGCTCGATCCATGATCCATGATCGGGAACCAACTACCCTTCCGTGTCGAACGGAAAATAGCGTGACCCCCACATGGGTAATCTCTTCATATGTTGCAATTAAATCCGCAGAAAAACTCTGGCTGAGCATCGTTCCGGCCGTCTCATTGGATCGCTCAATTGCCTGAATTTGATCGCGCAATTTTGCCGCTCTTTCAAATTCTTCATTTTCAGAGGCCTTAGCCATATCGATCTCTAGTTGTTTGGAAATGTCATCCGGATTTGAGTCGACAAATTTGACTAGGTTCTTTGCAATCTTCAGATGCTCTTCTTTACTTACCCAATTAACGCACGGTGCCGAGCATTTTCCAATATCTCCAAGGAGGCATTGTCGCTTGGCTCGAGCAGCCCTAGCAAAATTTGAATCGGAGCACGATCTAATTGGATAAATCTTTTGAATCACATCGAATGTGCTGCGCAGCGCCCAAGCTTGTGCATAAGGCCCAAAGTATTTAACCCCTGGTCGCTTCTTGGCGCGAGATATAAAGAGTCTTGGAAAATCTTCCTTAAGACTTACCGCCAGATATGGGTAAGACTTATCATCCTTGAACTGGATATTGAACTTTGGGTTTTCTGACTTAATCCAAGTGAACTCAAGTTGTAAAGCTTCGACCTCTGTGTTTACCACGGTCCAATCAACCCTTACTGCGGTATGAACCATCCGATAGGTTTTCTCAAGAAGGTTTTTTTGAAAATATGAGTTGAGGCGATTCTTTAGATTCTTCGCTTTTCCGACATAGATAACTGTTCCCTTTTCATCGAAGAACCGATACACCCCTGGGTCGGTTGGTATGTTCGCGGGGCGATAACTCTGCGGATCGCTCATGGTTCTTAAAGTTTTAGGGTTTCAGCCAAGAAAGTTGCGGTATAGCTCTTCTTATTCTTAGCTACTTGCTCCGGCGTACCTTCAGCGATCACAAGCCCACCACCCGCGCCTCCTTCAGGCCCAAGGTCAATAACCCAATCTGCTGATTTAATAACATCAAGGTTATGCTCAATAACAATGACAGTATTTCCCGTATCTACCAGGCGATTTAAAACGATTAAAAGTTTTCGCACATCTTCAAAGTGGAGTCCGGTCGTCGGTTCATCCAGGACATAAATCGTGCGACCAGTAGATCTGCGTTGGAACTCAGTTGCAAGTTTCACACGTTGGGCTTCACCGCCGGAAAGGGTCGGAGCAGATTGCCCAAGTCTGACATAACCAAGTCCGACATCATTTAAAGTCTTTAAATATCGAGCGATGGCTGGAACAGATTCGAAGAAAGTGTGAGCTTCTTCGATGGACATATCCAAGACTTCTGCGATTGTCTTGCCCTTGTAGTGAACTTCCAAAGTTTCCCGGTTATAACGAGCGCCATGACAGACTTCACATGGGACATATACATCGGGAAGAAAGTTCATCTCGATCGTGATCGTGCCATCACCAGCACAATTTTCGCAGCGCCCGCCTTTAACATTGAATGAAAATCGTCCTTGCTGATATCCGCGAATCTTTGCTTCGGTGGTTTCAGCAAAAAGCGCACGTACCTTGTCGAATACGCCCGTGTATGTAGCTGGATTTGACCTTGGAGTGCGGCCAATTGGTGATTGATCCACGTGAACAACTTTATCTAGATGCTCCAAGCCAGTGATCGTTCGGTGTCGACCCGGAACAATTCGGGCACCATTTAATTTATTGGCCAATACAGAGTAGAGAATGTCATTTACCAAAGTAGATTTACCAGAGCCACTGACTCCAGAAACGGCTACAAAATTGCCAAGTGGGAAGGTGACATCAATACTTTGCAGGTTATTTTCTTTCGCACCTTTTACTGTAATGACTCGCTTTGGGTCACTTGGGCGGCGCACTTTCGGAGTTTCAATTTTCATTCGTCCAGAGAGATAAGCGCCAGTGATTGAATCTTTAGCGCTTATTAACGCCGCATAATCTCCAGAAGAAACTACATGTCCACCGTGCTCCCCCGCCCCGGGACCAATGTCTACAATCCAATCCGCCGTCCGGATCGTATCCTCATCGTGTTCAACCACAATTAGCGTATTTCCAAGATCACGAAGTCTGGTTAAAGTCTCGATTAATTTTCGATTATCACGTTGATGGAGTCCAATACTCGGCTCATCCAAAACGTAAAGAACTCCTACGAGTCCTGATCCGATTTGTGTTGCAAGGCGAATACGTTGCGCCTCGCCACCCGATAACGTTCCAGCCGGACGGTCTAGTGAAAGATAGTCGAGGCCAACATCGAGCAAGAAACCAAGACGAGCATGAACCTCTTTAAGCACTCGATCTGCGATCTGCTTCTCTCGGGCATTTAGCGAAATCTTCTTTAGAAATTGCGCGCAATCAGCTATCGAAAGTTCACAAATTGCCGCAATACTTTTTTCGCCAATTGTCACAGCCAGAACCTCAGGTTTTAGTCGAGTACCTTTACATACTGGGCAAGGCGTTTCGCGCATATATGCCTCGTACTTATCGCGCGAGAAGTCGCTATCGGTTTCTGAATGGCGTCGTTCAATGAATGAGACAACTCCCTCAAATCCCGTTGAATAATTTCTAACCCGCCCATAGCGGTTCTTATATTTAACATGAACCTCATAATCCCATCCATGCAAAATCGCTTCTTTTGCTTTAACCGGTAATTTCTTCCAGGGATTAGTCAGAGAAAATTTAAGTTCACCGGCAAGTCCTTCTAGCAATCTCTGGAAATATTCCGAGGATTGTCCGCCCGCCCAAGGGGCAATAGCACCATCAGAGATTGAAAGTTCATCATCAGGGATTACTAACTCTTCATCTACCTCTAATTTCGTACCAATTCCAGAACATTCAGGACAGGCGCCAAATGGTGAGTTGAAGGAGAAAGATCTCGGCTCGAGCTCTTCGAAAGAGAGTTCACAGTCATGACAGGCCATGTGCTCGCTATAGGTACGCTCTTTATCTGCCGAGCCAGCTTTTAAATCAACAAAATCAAGGATTACCAAGCCATTTGCCAAGCGAAGGGCAGTCTCTATCGAATCAGTTAATCTCGTCTTTGATTCTGGATTGACCGTCATTCGATCAACTACCACTTCAATAGTGTGCTTCTCCTGTTTTTTTAGTTTTGGAACATCAGCAATCGCATAGACCGTGCCATCTACTCTCACGCGAGAAAATCCTTGCGTCGTGAAATCCTTAAAAAGATCTAGAAATTCTCCTTTGCGAGCCCTGATAACCGGCGCAAGGATTAAAAACTTTGTTCCCTCTTCCATAGCCAAAATCTGGTCAACAATATTCTGAGGCGTCTGCTTTGCAATGGCCTTTCCACATTTCGGACAATGTGGTCTTCCCGCACGAGCGAAGAGCAACCGAAGATAATCGTAAACTTCAGTGATGGTTCCAACAGTTGAACGTGGGTTTCGATTCGTGGATTTCTGATCAATCGATACCGCCGGCGAGAGGCCCTCGATAAAATCTACATCGGGCTTATCCATCTGCCCCAAGAATTGGCGCGCATAGGCTGAGAGTGATTCAACATAACGGCGTTGGCCTTCGGCAAAGATTGTGTCAAACGCTAGAGAAGATTTTCCAGATCCAGAAAGTCCGGTAAAAACAACCAGAGCATTTCGTGGCAGATCGATCGAGACATTCTTAAGATTGTGCTCCCGCGCACCTCGTACAACTAACCGATCTGCGTTCAAGTTCCAGCCTCTTCCATCCCACGGAGCTCTTTTTTAAGCTCTCGAATTTCATCACGAAGTCTTGCTGCTAATTCAAATTGCAATTCTCCGGCAGCAGATTTCATTTGATCCGTGAGGGATTCTATGAGACCAATCAACTCTTGTCGTGGCAGAGAGTGCGCGTCTTTACTGGCAAAGCCCATAGCCGGGATTGGTGCGCCACCTTTTTTGCCGCCTGCGATCTCTTCTGTGTCCTCGATCTCCTTTGCGATCAGATCGGTAATATCTGCGATTTTCTTTCGCAGCGGCTGTGGATCAATTCCACGTTCTAGATTGTAGGCAACTTGCTTTGCTCGGCGCCGATTAGTTTCATCGATTGCCTGTGCCATGGCTGGGGTGATGCTGTCGGCATACATATGAACTTCACCAGATACATTTCGTGCGGCACGACCGATAGTTTGAATTAACGAGGTAGCCGAACGGAGAAAGCCCTGTTTGTCGGCGTCAAGAATTGCAACTAGCGAAACCTCCGGCAGATCAAGCCCTTCTCGAAGCAAATTAATACCAATCAATACATCGTATTCGCCACTTCGAAGTTCGCGAAGTAGCTCAACTCTTCTAAGGGTGTCAACTTCGCTATGGAGGTATCTAACTCGCACTCCTTTTTCCAGAAGGTAATCTGTTAAATCCTCGGACATTTTCTTCGTCAAGGTGGTAACTAAAACTCGTTCATTTTTCTCAGCTCGGATATTGATCTCATCAAAGAGATCATCGATCTGTCCTTTTATCGGCTTGATAACAATTTTTGGATCTACCAACCCAGTCGGGCGGATTACTTGCTCAACGAATTCTCCACCCGTCTTGGCAAGTTCATATTTTCCAGGAGTCGCTGATAGATAAACCGTCTGTCCTTTTCGTTCCACAAACTCATCAAATTTCAGCGGCCGGTTATCAAGTGCGCTCGGTAGGCGAAATCCATGTTCAACAAGTGTCCGCTTTCGCGAAGCATCTCCCTCATACATCGCGCCGATTTGTGGGACAGTCACATGTGACTCATCAATAACAACCAAGAAATCTTCCGGGAAATAATCGAGAAGACAGTTGGGCGGTGAGCCAGCTCCCCGACCATCAATGTGTCTTGAGTAATTCTCAATTCCGGAACAAAATCCAAGTTGCTGCATCATTTCAATATCGAAAGTAGTTCTCATGCGCAGTCGCTGGGCTTCTAATAACTTACCTTGGCGCTCAAACTTATCTACTGCAATCTCCATATCGTTTTGAATTTCGGAGATAGCGCGCTTCATTGTTTCCGGACCTGCGGAATAATGACTTGCCGGGAAGATATACATTTCTTCCTCATCACGAATAATTTCTCCTGTTAATGGATGGAGGGTCGTGATCTTTTCAATCTCATCGCCGAACATTTCGATACGAAGTGCTAACTCTTCATACATTGGAATGATCTCGATGGTGTCGCCGCGTACTCGGAAAGTTCCACGTTCAAAAGCCATGTCATTTCGCTTGTAAAGAATATCTACAAATTTTCGGAGTAAAGCATTTCTTTCAATCCGATCCCCAACTCGGAGTTGAATCATTCGATCTACATATTCTTGTGGGGTACCCAACCCATAAATGCAGGAAACCGTCGCCACTACGATTACATCACGCCTAGTGAGTAGTGAATTCGTTGCAGAGTGACGCAACCGTTCGACCTCACTATTTACCGAACTATCCTTTTCGATAAAAGTGTCAGTCTGAGGAACATAGGCTTCGGGCTGGTAATAGTCGTAATAGGAAACGAAATATTCGACTGCGTTATTAGGTAACAGTTCTTTGAACTCATTTGCTAATTGAGCCGCTAAAGTTTTATTTGGTGCCAGGACGAGAGTGGGCCGTTGCAATTCCTCAATCAACCAAGCAGTTGTGGCCGACTTTCCTGTTCCAGTTGCACCAAGCAGAACTACATTCTCTTCGCCAGATCGAATTCTTTTTGCAAGTTCTGCAATGGCGGCGGGCTGATCGCCAGCAGGGATGTAATCACTTATTACCTCAAAGGAGTTTACCTTTCGCTGCAGATCTGTGACTGGCCTCATCACTTCTTGAAGTTTTCTTGCGCTCGAGGTAGAAGCAGATCCTCGTAAATATTCTCAACTAATCGAAGAAGGCCATCTGCATCCCCATCATTCATAAATACGAAATCTGCTACCTCTTCGCGTTCGGCATCTGTGGCTTGAGCTGATATACGTTTTTCGATCTCATAGCTCTTCATCCCGCGCTCTAATAGACGCTTACGACGTAGCTCTAGTGGCGCACTTACAGTAATTATGAAATCAAATCGGTCCTGGGCGCCAGTTTCTACCAATAGGGGGATCTGGTAAATAACAACATCTCCGGAAAGGGAACGCTCTAGAATTTCATCAAAGGCTTCTTGTATTCGAGGGTGAACAATCGCTTCTAAAGTGGATTTGGCCTTTGGATCATCAAAGATTAATTGGGCTAATTTCGCACGATCCAAGTTTCCATCACGTAAAATCTCATCACCAAAAGCAACAACTATTTCATCAAATCCCTCTGTGCCACGTTCAACAACTTCTCGCGCTAATTGATCAGAATCGATCACCGTTGCGCCAATCAATTCAAAATACTCACCGGCAAGGGATTTGCCTGACCCAATACCTCCGGTGAGCGCTACTTTCAACACGTTACAACTCTATCTATTAATTCCATCGGATGCAGTAACCCCAGAAAATGGTAAAGGCCCCGACCGAAGTCAGGGCCTTTAACTCTATTTATTGCGGAGAAGTTATTCTGCCGCTACTTCAGCTGCTTCGTTAGCGGCCTTTGCTTCTTGAGATTGCTTGCGGTGCGCCATGAAGCGAGATTGAGCTTCGGCGTATTGACGCTCCCACTCTTCGCGTTGTGCTTCAAAGCCTGGACGCCACTCTTGAGTATCAGCATCGAATCCTTCTGGATAGATGAAGTTACCTTCGGCATCGTAACGAGCTGCCATTCCATATTGGGTTGGATCAAATGCTTCAACCTCAACTTCGTGGCCTTCGTTTGCTTGCTTTAGTGAAAGTGAGATTCGGCGACGTTCTAGATCGATATCAATAATCTTCACGAACAACTCATCGCCAACTTGAACAACTTGTTCTGGAATTTCAACGTGGCGCTCTGCAAGTTCAGAAATATGAACTAAGCCTTCAATTCCCTCAAAGACGCGAATGAAAGCACCGAATGGAACAAGCTTGGTAACTTCACCAGGAACCACTTGGTTGATGGTGTGGGTGCGAGCAAATGCTTGCCATGGATCTTCTTGAGTTGCCTTAAGTGAAAGCGAGACGCGCTCACGCTCAAAATCAACTTCTAGAACTTCAACGGTTACTTCATCGCCTACTTCTACAACTTCACTTGGGTGATCAATATGCTTCCATGAGAGTTCAGAGACGTGAACTAGACCATCTACGCCACCAAGATCGACAAAGGCGCCGAAGTTAACGATCGATGAAACAACTCCAGAACGGACTTGACCCTTTTGGAGTTGGTTTAGGAAGGTTGTGCGAGATTCTGACTGTGTCTGCTCTAGGAATGCACGACGTGAGAGAACCACGTTATTGCGATTCTTATCTAGTTCGATGATGCGAGCTTCAACTTGCTTACCAATGTATGGAGTTAAATCGCGCACTCGACGCATTTCAACCAGTGAAGCTGGTAGGAAGCCACGAAGACCAATATCTACGATCAAACCACCCTTAACAACTTCGATAACTGTTCCAGTAACAACTTCGTCACGCTCTTTCTTGCCTTCAATTTCGCCCCATGCACGTTCGTATTGTGCGCGCTTCTTTGAAAGGATCAAACGTCCTTCTTTATCTTCTTTTGTAATAACAAGTGCTTCTACGCGGTCGCCAACTGAGACGATCTCTGAGGGATCGATATCGTGGCGAATAGAAAGTTCACGAGAAGGGATAAC
>CANBVR010000008.1 GCA_947372965.1 Actinomycetota bacterium | reverse complement strand
GTCCAACCATCGGCCGCTAGGCGACCGGCTAATTCTTCAGAGTCAACATCATTTCGGGCACAGCCAAGAGTGACCAGAGCAACAGTTCTGGATTTCTTATCATCAGTTATAGCGCCCATGGGGAGACACTCTACTAGTTGGGGTTAGGCGCGTTGAAGTTAAATTAGCCCTGAGATGAACTGTTTTGATCAAAAGTTAGGTGAACCACTTCACCAACCTGACCAGGAGTTCCTAAATCTTTGCCATTCACATTTAAATTGACTGCGCCAGCATTTCCTACCGTTACAGAAAGATTTTGTGAATCAGTAAATGTCTTGGCCTCGCCCACGCGGATCGCACCACTAAATACTTGAGCACCTGAACTATCCTGAACACCGACCCATGACTTACCAGCAGTGCCGGTAACAATTACAACTACATCTGAAGTTTTGGTAGCAACGGCAGTTACCTCTGACGGAGCTGAGGCTGATGCATTTTGAGTTGCTGGCTTTGCTGGTGACTTTGAAGAGAACATGCCACCAATAGTTGGCACTGCAACCATTAGCGCAATGACACCGGCTGCAACGGAGGCCAACGTCTTAGAAGAAATCTTCTTACGTTCTGGCTTTGCAATAGTCACATTGTTTTCAGTTAAGAGATCAATCATTGGGCGATCAAATTCACCCGTGACGTCTTCGAATTTTGTGATTAGTAAATCTGAATTAAGATTCATAGCCTTTGCAATTGCACGAATGTTTAAGCGAGCATATGCATGGCCGCCACAGCTTTCAAAATTATCTGATTCGAGATCCGAAATGATTCCGGCGCGTATGCGAGTAATCTCAGCAATTTGCGCGATAGAAAGACCGGCAGACTTGCGCGCATCGCGAAGTTCTGTGCCGAGAGTTAGATTTTCTAAACTCATTTTCACCTCTTTGACATTAATTCCCGAGAGGGGAACTCGAGGGTCAAATTCTAAAACGGAGGGTTAATAAACACCAATTTTCACCTAGGAATAACCCGTGGCCCTGACCCCTAAAAGGCGGGGCCACGCTGAATTACAACTTTCTAACAACTAATTCATCCCCTGAAGTTGGTCTAGTACATCCGGAAGCTGTTCTGCGGTGATTAGAACCGTTCGAGCCTTTGATCCTTCAGATAGTCCAACAATTCCACGGCTCTCCATTAGATCCATAAGTCTTCCCGCTTTTGCAAAGCCAACTCTTAATTTACGTTGCAACATGGAAGTTGAACCAAATTGTGTCTGTACAACAAGTTGCACTGCTTGCAAAAGCAAATCTAAATCATCGCCAATCTCATTTTCAATCAGAGTTGGCTTTGGTGGCGCAGTTATATCTGAACGATAAACCGGTTGCAGTTGTCCTTTAACGTGCTTAACAACTGCTTCGGTTTCGCGTTCGGATACATAGGCACCTTGAATACGAATGGCTTTACTTGCACCCATTGGCAAAAAGAGTCCATCGCCTTGCCCAACAAGTTTTTCGGCTCCTGGAGTATCCAGAATAACTCTTGAATCAGCCAAGCTTGAAGTAGCAAAAGAAAGTCGGGAAGGAACGTTCGCCTTAATCAATCCTGTAACAATATCCACACTTGGACGTTGAGTTGCGATGACTAAGTGAATACCAGCAGCTCTGGCAAGTTGAGTAATACGAACAATGCTCTCTTCAACTTCCTTTGCTGAGACCATCATTAAATCTGCAAGTTCATCAATAATTACTAAGAGATATGGATATGGTTCGAGTTGGCGATCGCTTCCCGCAGGAAGTGCCACTTTCCCAGCTTTCACCGCTTTATTGAAATCATCGATATGCCTAAAACCAAAGGCGGATAAATCGTCGTAACGCATATCCATTTCGCGGACAACCCAGGCTAGAACATCTGCCGCTTTCTTTGGATTTGTGATGATTGGGGAAATTAAGTGTGGGATGCCTTCATAACTCGTTAGCTCAACGCGCTTTGGGTCAATCATTACCAAACGAACTTCATCCGGAGTTGCGCGCATCAAGATTGAAACGACAAGTGAATTAATCATCGAAGACTTACCGGCTCCGGTTGCACCAGCAACCAGGATATGTGGCATCTTGGCCAAGTTAGCGCAGATAAAATTACCTTCTACATCTTTGCCTAAGGCAATTACCATCGGATGCGGATCATTGCCCGCAACTGAAGAGCGAAGTACATCGCCCACAGTTACGATCTCTCGATCGGTATTAGGAATTTCAATTCCTACCGCAGATTTACCTGGAATTGGCGAGAGAATTCGTACATCACCGCTTGCTACCGCATAGGAAATATTCTTTGTTAAAGCGGTAATTGCTTCAACTTTTACTGCACTTCCAAGTTCGACTTCGTAACGAGTAACAGTTGGGCCACGCATAAAGCCAGTAACTCTGGCATCAACATCAAATTGGTCGAATACCTGCATTAGCGCAGCCACCACAGTGTCATTTGCTTTTGACTTTGCTTTACTTGCTGGGCCAGCGCGAAGTAAATCCATCGAAGGCAAGACATATGTGTTATCGCCCGTTAGGAGCATCTGTTGTGCACGCTTTGGCGCTTCTGGTTTTGGTGGAGTTGTGAGGACTGGAGTTGTGGTTACTGGAGTTGGGTCGCGCGCAATTTCAACGGTGAACTCATCATCAAAACTCTCTTCATCCAACTCTTCTTCATCTTCATCATGGCTAAACCCTTGAACCAGCGGAGATTCAAATGGCGGGGTTTCTGAGATTTCAAATTCTTCCGCTTCGGCTCTAGCAGCGCGGGCATCAGATACTTTCCCGCTCCCCCAGTGGAAAATCCCCTTTAACCTTGCCGCCACTTGCGATACCGGCGTGGCTGTTACAACTAATAAGCCAAAGAATAAAAAGATAAGCAGAATTGGAATTGCCAGAATGTTGGTGACGAGTGCAACTAGCGGGGCTGAAACTGCATATCCGATCCAACCACCGCCATGCCTAATTGGCGTTAAGGAATGTCCACCCGTGCTTCCAAGGATGTGAAGAAGACCGGTGATGCTCAACAGGAGAACAATCGTTCCGACCGTAATTCGACCAGTTGCTCTTGCCTCTTCAGGGGTTCGAAATAATCTAAATGCAAAGTAGATAAAGATAATTGGCGCGACAAATCCAAGTCGCCCAGCAGCTCCATAAAGCGCGGCATAAACAGCACGGCCAACAAAATTATTTAAGCTAAACCAGACTCCAGCAGCAGAGATGAGACCCAAAATAAAAATCAAGAAGGCAATTCCATCGCGTTGATGAACTGGATCTAAATCCTGTGCCCCACGAAAGACAAAGCGAATGGAAGAGCCAACGGACTTTGCAAATATTCGCCAAAGCGCGACAAGGGCGCGGATCAACCCGGCGAGCGGGGAACCTGATTTCTTGCTCGAAGTTTTTCGAGTTTTTCTAGCGGCCATGATGGATAACCTTAAAGAATTACTTCAGGGTGTTTGAGCAGGCGCGCCGTTGTGAACGGGTTACTTAGACCTCTATGACTACCGGAACAATCATTGGCTTTCGGCGGTGCTTATCGCCAACCCAACTTCCAACAGTTCTACGTACAACTTGTTGCAATTGATGAGTTCCATTTATTCCACCAGTCACTGCGTGCGCAAGTGCCTTTTCAATCATCCCCTTAACTTCATTGAAGAGTGCTTCATCCTCGGTAAAGCCACGGGCATGAATATCTGGGCCAGCAATAATCTTTCCAGTTTGTGATTCAATAACAACTACGATTGAGATAAATCCTTCTTCTCCCAATACGCGACGATCCTTCAGTGAACTTTCGGTAATTTCACCAATGCTCTGACCATCGACGTAAACATATCCAACTGGAATTGCTCCAGCGATATCAACATAGCCATCATTCATATCAATAACGATTCCATTTTCAACGACTAACGCCTTGGTGCGCGGAACGCCTGTTTTAATGGCAAGTTCGGCATTTGCTCGAAGATGGCGCCATTCGCCGTGAATTGGCATAACATTTTTTGGTTTAACAATGTTGTAGCAATAGAGCAACTCGCCAGCTGATGCGTGACCAGAAACGTGAATCATCGCATTTCCCTTATGGACAATATTTGCGCCAAACCTCGTTAGCTCATTAATCATGCGATATACGGAATTTTCATTTCCAGGAATAAGTGATGATGCAAAAATTACGGTGTCGCCCTTGCCAACTTGAATTTCATGATCTCCATTAGCCATGCGAGCAAGAGCCGCTAGTGGTTCACCTTGAGATCCAGTACAAATAATTACAACTTTGTCACCAAAATTCTTTAAATCTTTGGAATCTACTATTAGATTATTTGGAACTTTCAAATAGCCAAGATCTTCGGCAAGTTTCATATTACGAACCATGCTCCGGCCCACATAGGCAACTTTCCGGCCATGCAAATGTGCAACATCGATAATCTGTTGAATACGGTGAACATGCGAAGCAAAGGAAGTAACAATTACTCTGCGTTCGGTTTGGCGAATAACACGATCTAATACCGGGCTAATGTCTCGCTCAGAAACAGTAAATCCAGGAACATCGGCATTTGTGGAATCGACCATGAAAAGGTCGACACCCTCTTGGCCTAATCGAGCAAAGGTTGCTAGATCGGTTACGCGACCATCAAGTGGAAGCTGATCCATCTTAAAATCACCCGTAGCTAGAACCATTCCAGCAGGAGTTCGAATAGCGACTGCAAGACTGTCGGGAATTGAGTGATTTACTGCAACAAATTCCAAATCAAATGAGCCAAATTTTTGGCGCATTCCCTCTTTGACTTCAACCATTGGGGCAGTAATTCGACGCTCTTTAAGTTTTCCTTCGATAAATGCCAAGGTTAATTTTGAGCCAATGATTGGAATATCAACTCGTTCGCGAAGTAAATATGGCACTGCTCCAATGTGATCCTCGTGACCGTGCGTTAAAAAGATTGCTTCAACATCATCTAGTCGCTCGCGAATATATGAGAAGTCCGGAAGGATTAAATCAATTCCAGGTTGACTCTCTTCTGGAAAGAGAACGCCACAGTCAACAATTAGAAGTTTGCCTTCATATTCAAAGACGGTCATATTGCGACCGATCTCTCCAATACCTCCAAGGGCAACTATTCGAAGAGTCTTTGCCTCAAGTTTTGCAGGGTATGGTAAATCTGGATGGGGATGATTCATTACTTAAGTGTTACTCCGCCCGCTTGTAGATCCTCCCGCAATTGCGCGATCTGCGCCTCGGTTGCATCGACAAGTGGCAATCTCGTAACTCCGCCAGGTAGGCCCATCATATTTAGAGCGGCCTTAGTCAATATCGCACCTTGAGTGCGGAAGGTTCCGGTGTATACCGGTAATAATTTTTGGTGAATCTCAAGTGCTCGCGCCGCATTTCCAGCGAACCAAACATTGAGCATCTCTTTTAAATCCTTGCCGACAGTATGTCCACATACTGAAACGAAACCAACAGCTCCTACAGATAGAAGAGGCAAGTTTAGAATGTCATCGCCAGAATAAACTGGAATTCCACAACGCTTTATAACCCAAGAGGTGCCCGCAACATTTCCCTTGGCATCTTTTAAAGCCACAATTTGTGGGTGCTCAAATAATTTAACAATCGTATCGGATTCAATTTCAACGCCAGTTCGACCAGGTATGTCATAAATCATTACTGGCAAACTTGTCGCATTCGCAACAGCGTTAAAGTGCGCAACTATTCCCGCTTGTGGCGGCTTGTTGTAATAAGGAGTAACGATAAGCAAACCATCAGCACCAGCTTTTTGCGCACGCTTTGCTTGATCGACCGAGAATGATGTTTCATTATCGCCTGCACCAGCTAGAACTTGAATAGATGAACCTACCGTCGCCTTGACGACTCGAATGATTTCATCTTTCTCTTCTGGCTTTGTTGTTGGGGCTTCACCGGTAGTGCCATTTACTGCAATTCCATCATGACCATTAGCTACTAAATGCTTGGCAAGAGTTTCAACGCCAGGCCAGTCAACAGAGCCATCCTTATTGAAAGGAGTCACCATTGCGGTGAGCATTCGGCCAAAAGGCGGCTGGATTGTCATGAGTGAAGGTTACCGCGTTATGGAGCGATGCGACCAGACTTTTCAAAGGCGGCATAGGTCATCGGCATTAAGCGCGCGAAATGCTGCTCCATTAGCTCTGCCACCATCTCAATTTCCCGTTGTGGATAGCTTGGAAAATGTGAACCCTCGCGTGATGTGCGAAGTGAAAGAAAATTCATAAGCGCACGTGCATTCATAGTCACATACATCGATGAATAAAGCGTTACCGGAAGTACTGCGCGAGCAACTTCACGTGCTACGCCTGATGCAAGAATTTTCTTGTAGTTCTCGTAGGCGATAGTGCAACTTTCTTTAATCGCAGTCGTGGTGATTTCATATTGTTCTTGGGTGCCTGCAACGAATGTATATGCACCAGTCTTTCCAACTTGAACCAAGTTGCGTTCTTTACTTGGAACATAAAATACTGGGCGCAATTCGCGATACCGCCCACTCTCTTCGTTATATGAAGCGATTCGGTGGCGCATAAATTCACGGAATACAAAGATTGGTGCTGAGACAAAGAAAGTCATTGAGGTGTGTTCGAAAGGGCTTCCATGTCGTTCACGGGCCAGGTAATTAATTAGCCCAGCATCGCGATCACTTGAATTTCCAACTGATTCCAAAGATTGCTCACCAGCGGTCGAGACTCGCGCGGCCCAAATAACATCAGCATCACTCGCGCTAGCTTTAACCAGTTCAACAGTCATATCCTCGCGGAATTGAATTGGTGGTAGGGCGATTTCGGTGTTATCAGTGCTCTCGGCATTCATATGGTGACCTTATAGAAAGTGGCCCAATAATTGATGGATAGGGCAGAATATCGGCGTGTCAGTGAAACGAGATTCCTTTAGCGTCTCATTTACCGTTGGGCTTTATGGCAGCGCCTTTGGCGCCGCTGGGATCGCTTCACACTTTTCGGTCCTTCAAACTTGTCTACTTTCGCTCCTTTTATTTTCTGGCGCATCGCAATTTGCTGTAGTTGGAGTTATTGGTGCCGGTGGAAGTGCTTTAAGTGCGATTGCTACCTCCTCGCTGCTAGGTACGCGAAATGCTCTCTATGGCCTTCGGCTTGCGCCACTTCTTAAGTTAAAAGGGCTGAAGAAAATCGCCGGGGCACAAATAACAATTGATGAATCAACTGGAGTTGCTCTCTCGCAAAATAATGAATCAGATCAAATTAAAGGCTTTTGGTATACCGGTATTGGTGTATATATCTTTTGGAATTTCTTCACCCTGATGGGCGCGCTAGGTGCCAAGGCGATGGGAAATCCATCTGCGTGGGGGTTGGATGCCGCCGTTCCTGCTGCATTTCTAGGATTGCTTTGGCCGCGTCTAACTAATTTCAAAACTCGTGCAATTGCAATAGCTGCCACAGCCCTCTCCCTGGCGTTGACGCCATTTCTGCCCGCAGGTGTCCCAATAATTAGTTGTGCTCTTTTGGCAATTTTCTTTGGCTGGTGCAAATGACAATATTTTGGATTTCAGTTATTGGATCAAGCTTTTTGGCCTTTGCCACCAAACTCTTTGGTGCATCAGTGCCTGAAAGTTGGCTAAGTCACCCACGGGTTCAACGAATAAATAATTTAATTCCGATCGCACTTCTAAGCGCCCTAGTTGCCGTCAATTCCCTGGCCGAGAAGAGTAAATTAATTATTGATAACCGTACCGCTGGTATCGCCGCCGCAGTCGCCTTACTTATAGCAAAAGCGCCCTTCCCAATAGTGGTGGTAGGCGCTGCTATTACATCTGCAACTCTTTATCGGATTTTTTAAAGAATATTTAAACTCTCAAGTTTTGCCTTGAGATCCATATCTGATGGCTCAGTTAAGTGAGTTCCATCTTCAAAGACAATTACGGGAATAGATTGCATCCCATTGTTGATCTCTTTTACCTTTTCAGCTGCGCTCAAGTCCTCTTCGACGTTGATGTAATTAAATTCAACGCCATTACCTTCCATAAACTTCTTTGAACGGCGGCAATCCCCACACCACTCCGCACCATACATAGTTACTTTTGCAGTCATCATTTTCTCCCTATTTCAGATCCATAAAATGCTCAAGGCCAAATGTTAGGCCAGGAGTTAAACCAACTTTTCTAACCCCAAGAAGAACGCCAGGCATAAACCCAGTGCGATCTATTGAATCATGGCGAATAGTTAGCGTCTCACCAAGATCGCCAAGTATTACTTCTTGATGTGCAACAAGTCCGCGAAGGCGTACAGAGTGGACTTGAACGTCCCCCACTTTCGCGCCGCGCGCACCTGGAAGAGATGATGAAGTCGCATCTGGCATCGCTTCTTTATTTACAGATTTGCGAGCTTCGGTAATTAATTCAGCTGTACGAGCAGCTGTACCTGATGGTGCATCAGCCTTTGCTGGGTGGTGTAGTTCAACAATTTCTACTGATTCAAAATACTTAGATGCTTGAGCGGCAAATTGCATCATCAGAACTGCGCCAAGTCCGAAGTTAGGAGCAATTAGGGCTCCAACTTTTGGATTTGCGGTGAGCCAGCCCTTAATTTGCGAAAGCTTCTTTTCGTCAAACCCGGTTGTTCCGACAACTACGTTAATGCCATTACTAATTGCAAATTCTAAATTTCCCATGACCGCATCAGGGTGCGTGAAGTCAACAATAGTTTGGACACCTGACGAGATGAGTTGGTCTAATGAGTCACCAAGATCTATTTGCGCAACAACTTCAAGGTCGTCTGCGGCGCTAATAGCTTTTACTGCCTCTGATCCCATTCGACCCTTGGCGCCAAGTACTCCAACTTTGATACTCATGCAATTACCTTCTCAAACTTTGTCTTACTGCGGAACGGTCCCACAACGGCAAGCGTAGCGGGGTTCTTAAATAGGTCGCGGGCTAATTCCAAAATTTGTTCAGATGTCACGGCCTTTACCTGTTTGATGATCTCATCAAAGCTCATGATTTCGCCGTTTACCAGTTCACTCTTCCCAATTCGGATCATCCGCGAACCAGTATCTTCTTGGCTCAGGATCAGGGAGCCCGCAACAGAACCTTGCGCACGAATAATCTCTTCATCGGTGAGGCCATGCTCTGCAACGTTCTCGGCAACATCACGCATAATCTTCAATACTTCTTCTACTTTTTCTGGTTTTGAACCAGCGTAAAAACCTAGGGTTCCAGTTCCAGCAAATTGTTGTGGGTAGGCATAAGTTGTATATGCCAGACCACGCTTTTCGCGAATCTCTTGAAATAGGCGCGATGACATTCCGCCACCGATTGCCGAAGCTAAAACACTTAAAGCAAAGCGGCGATCATCACTTCGGGCAAGACCGGGAAAACCATAAACAACGTGACCTTGTTCGGTCTTACGATCTAAGAGGCCAACTTTTCCTAGACCGGGAGTTCTAATTGGAGAGCTGGTTCGCTTATTTGGAGAGCGATCATCAACATCTAGGAACCCATCGCGGCTTAGAGCCTCTTCAACCAACTTAACAACTTTTTTATGTTTTACATTTCCGGCTACAGAAACAACAAGATCTTCGGGCTGGTAGCGCTTCTTGTAATAATTAAATACCGAATTTCGTGACATATTTTTGATTGAATCGACTGTGCCAAGAATTGATCTTCCTAATGGTGAATTTCCATAATAAGTCTCTAGGTATAACTCGTGAATGTAGTCACTTGGATCTTCATCACGGATTGCAATCTCACTTAGGACTACCGTCCGCTCGCTATCAACTTCTTTTGCTTCAACTTTTGCAGAGGTGATCAGGTCCGAAACGATATCTACTGCAAGTGGTAGATCGTTATCGATCACTCGGGCATAAAAACAGGTGTACTCCTGCCCCGTGAAGGCATTCATCTCGCCACCAACAGCCTCAATTGATGAAGAAATCTCCATCGAGGTTCGACGTTTAGTTCCCTTAAATAAAAGATGTTCGAGAAAATGAGAAGCTCCCGCGACAGAAGATGAATTCTCGTCACGAGAGCCGACATTTACCCAAATTCCAACCGCAGCGGACCTTACTGTATTTACCTCTTCGGTAACAATACGTAGCCCGCTGGGCAGAACTGTCTTACTCAATTACTTATTCAGATTTATTCAGATTTAGCGTCAGTAGGAACAGTTCCATCAGCAAGAACTGGAACCAAAGAGAACTTGCCCTTTGGATCAATCTCTGCGATTTCAACTTCAATCTTGTCGCCAACCTTCATAACTTCTTCAAGGTTTTCAATGCGCTTGCCACCATGTAGCTTGCGAATCTGTGAGATGTGTAGCAAACCATCTTTACCTGGAACGAGTGAGATAAAGGCACCGAAGGTAGCAAGCTTTACGATGCTTCCGTTAAAGCGCTCTCCAACCTTTGGGACAACTGGATTTGCGATTGCATTAATCATTGCCTTCGCAGCTTCAGCTTGTGATCCTTCTAGAGCTCCGATGTAGATAGTTCCATCATCTTCGATGGTGATATCTGCGCCAGTATCATCTTGAATTTGGTTGATCATCTTGCCCTTAGGTCCGATAATGGCACCGATTAGATCTGTTGGGACCTTAATTGAAATGATGCGAGGAGCTAGAAGGCTCATCTCATCTGGTGCATCAATTGCTTGGTTCATTAGATCAAGAATAAATAGACGGGCTTCCTTTGCTTGAAGCAAAGCAGATGCCAAAACTGATGCAGGAATACCATCAAGCTTTGTATCTAGCTGAAGTGCGGTAACAAAATCCTTTGTTCCAGCAACCTTGAAGTCCATATCTCCGAATGCATCTTCTGCTCCGAGGATGTCTGTTAGCGCAACATATTCTGTTTTGCCATCGACTAGGTCGGAGATGAGACCCATTGCAATACCTGCAACCGGAGCCTTTAGAGGAACGCCAGCATTCATGAGCGACATTGTTGATGCGCAAACAGAACCCATTGAGGTTGAACCGTTTGAGCCAAGTGCTTCAGAAACCTGACGAATTGCATATGGGAATTCTTCACGTGTTGGAAGAACTGGAAGTAACGCGCGCTCTGCAAGAGCACCGTGACCAATTTCGCGGCGCTTTGGAGAACCAACGCGACCAGTTTCGCCAACAGAATATGGTGGGAAGTTGTAGTTGTGCATGTAACGCTTTGTTGTTTCTGGATTTAGCGTATCTAGCATCTGCTCCATCTTGAGCATATTCAAAGTTGTAACACCAAGAATTTGAGTCTCGCCACGTTCAAAGATTGATGAACCGTGAACGCGAGGCATAACCTCAACCTCACAAGTAATCGCACGAATATCGCGAACACCGCGACCATCAATACGAATCTTGTCACGAAGTACACGTTGGCGAACTAGGTTCTTTGTTACAGAACGAAGCGCTGCAGAAACTTCCTTTTCGCGGCCTTCAAATTGAGCTGCAAGTTCAAGCTTTACAGCTGCATTGATCTCATCTAGCTTGGTTTCGCGCTCTTGCTTTCCAGCAATTGTTAGCGCCTTTGCAAGATCATCCTTTGCAGCCTTTTCAACAGCAGCATAAGCATCATCTTGATAATCCAAGTAAACCGGGAATTCGCCAGTTGGCTTTGCAGCAACCTTTGCTAATTCGTTTTGAGCATCGCAAAGCGCACGGATAAATGGCTTTGCAGCTTCAAGTCCTTGGCCAACGATCTCTTCGGTAGGAGCTTGCGCGCCGCCCTTAATCAAATTGATTGTTTGAGTTGTTGCTTCGGCTTCAACCATGATGACTGCAATATCTTTGCCATCTGGAGTGATTGAACCGGCAACGACCATATCGAATACAGCCTTCTCCAAATCTGAGTGATTTGGGAAAGCAACCCATTGACCTTCAATAAGAGCAACGCGAACGCCGCCAATTGGGCCAGAGAAAGGTAGACCAGCTAGTTGTGTTGACATTGATGCCGCGTTGATCGCAAGTACGTCGTACATGTGATCTGGGTTTAGTGCCATAACTGTTACGACAACCTGAACTTCATTGCGCAGACCCTTTACGAATGCTGGGCGAAGTGGGCGGTCGATTAGACGACAGGTAAGAATTGCATCTTCTGAAGGTCGGCCCTCACGGCGGAAGAATGATCCTGGAATCTTTCCTGCCGCATACATGCGCTCTTCAACATCCACGGTGAGTGGGAAGAAGTCGAATTGATCCTTTGGCTGCTTTGAAGCAGTTGTTGCTGATAGCAACATTGAATCATCATCTAGATAAACAAGTGCAGTTCCTGCAGCTTGACGGGCTAGGCGCCCGGTTTCGAAGCGAATTTCACGCTTTCCATATTTTCCGTTATCAATTTTTGCAACGGCTACTTTCACATCTTGACCTTCCATAGGTCGCTCCATTTCTTCAATACTTCCATCAGCAAGCGAATCTTCGATCGAAGTTCGCGGTTAAAAACCGAAAACCACTACCGAGGATGCGTTTAACTGATGGAAGTGTTTATTTATTTATTATTAACGACGAATACCGAGCTTTTCGATAATCGCTCTGTAACGGGTCACATCTGTCTTTGCAAGATATTGCAGGATGCGACGACGCTTACCAACCATAAGGATTAGACCACGACGGTTGTGGTGATCATTCTTATTTACCTTTAGGTGTTCTGTTAATTCTTCAATTCGCTTTGATAGCAGCGCGACCTGAGCTTCAGGACTTCCTGTGTCAGTTGCGGAAGCGCCGTACTTTGCAATGATTTCTTTTTTCTCTGCTGGTTGTAGTGCCATTTTGGTACTCCCTTTACTGTCACGAGGGCCTCGGTGTGACTCACGAAGGCTCGCTTGCTCGCTTGTTGTGTCCTAAGGCTACCAGCGCAGAATTGAGAGGAGAAATCCGGCCCAAATTAGGCGCGAATTGCCCCTAATTCTTAGTTAATTCTGATGCCTGAATACAGTCAGATTTCATCTGGACCAAGAGAGATTCAAGAGAATCAAATTTCAATGTATCTCTCAAACGAAAACCAAATTCTAATTTTGCGCTTTGATCATATAAATCAAGACCCGTTTGATCAATTGCATACGCCTCAACTTGTCGACCGCGCACACCTGGAAAAGTTGGATTTGTTCCAATTGAAATTGCAGCTTGCCATCTATCTCCTCCAACGCTCAACCATCCGGCGTAGACACCATCTGCTGGGATGCAGGCAAGAGAATCTAATCCGAGGTTTGCTGTTGGATATCCAATTTCGCGACCACGCTTTTCACCATGCACGACTGGACCAACCAAATAATGTGGGCGGGTAAGCAATTCATTTGCGCGCTCGACATCTCCGTCAATAATTAGATTTCTAATGCGAGTTGATGAAACTGGGGTTCCGCGATTCTCTTCCAACTTAAGAATTGTTGTTTTAAAGCCATGGCTTACTTGTTGAAGATACCGCGCAGTTCCAGCAGCTTTATGACCGAAGGTAAAATTCTCTCCAACAATGACCTGATCTGCTTTTAATTTCTCGATCAATATCTGCCGAATAAATTCATCAGGAGAAAGTGCGGCAAATTCTGGGGTGAAATCAATTACCTCAACGTGATCTGCCCCATTTTCACGTAGAAGTGCAACACGATCTGCCAAAGGAAGTAACTGCATTGGGGTTCGCTCTGGAGCGAAGATTGAAGTCGGGTGTGGGTAGAAAGTAAGTGCAGTTACTTTTCCATGGAGTTTTGCCGTACGAAGTAACTCTTGATGACCTTGGTGCACGCCATCAAAGATTCCGATAAGTACTGCGTTACCCATATTCCTATTCTTTCATGCTTACAAGGATCGGGGTAGCTAACTTTTTGCCAGCAACTTCTTTATTCAGGAGCAAGCAAGCAAAATTTCCACTTTGATCTAGGCCAGCAGTTTCAATCTCGCTCTCGTTTGCAGAGACTGTTCTTCCAAATGAAATCTCGTTCAGCTCAGAAAAATCTAAAGTTCTGGTCGGGAGTATTCGTGAAATCCCATCTGCTACCGATATTAACTCTGCTTCTTCTAAATCTGTACATTCAGATATTCCAAAAGGAGAGACAAGGGTTCGACGAAGTTCGGTGAGATGTCCCCCAACCTTAAGTACTTCACCCAAGTCGCGAGCAACTGCGCGAATATATGTTCCGGCCGAGCAGGTAACAATCACATTCACATCTTTAAATTTACCGATCGTTTCAATCCCGAGGAGTTGAATTTCACTTATCGTTACTAACCTGGATGGAAGAATTACTTCTTCCCCATCTCTAACACGTTGGTGAGCGCTTTTTCCATCTATCTTGATTGCAGAGACTGAACTTGGGCGCTGGGAAATCTCTCCAACAAACTTTTCAAGCTCGCTTTGAATCAATTCGTACGATACTTCAGAGGAATCAATGGTTTCAATTATTTCCCCTTCACGATCATCAGTGTGGGTACTTTGGCCAAGCCTTATCGTTGCCTCATAGCATTTTGTTCCATCAACCACATACTGGAGTAATTTTGTAGCGCTACCAACGCCAAGAACTAAAACGCCCGTAGCCATGGGATCCAAAGTTCCAGCATGTCCTACTTTTTTAGTGCCAAGTTTTTTACGAGCTTTTGCAACCACATCATGACTTGTCATGCCACCAGCTTTATCTACTAGCAAAAAGCCATTCATTAAATCGATGTTTTCTTATTCTTCGCCATGGTGTTTATAGGGGTCAGCTTCACCGGCAGGTTTTGCACCTTCGCGAGCCTTGGCCAATTCAGCATCTTTACGGGCAACTTCAAACATCAAATCATTCATAGCTGCCGCGCTTTCTTGTAAGCCATCAGCAAAGAATTCCAAAGTTGGGGTTATGCGAAGCCCAAGTGTGCGTCCAACTTCAGAACGCAACATTCCCTTGGCTGAATTAAGTGCGATCGAAGTTGCAGTGCGTTCAGCTTCATCACCTAAAACGGTGTAGAAAATGGAAGCTTGCTGGAGGTCACCAGTTACTCGCACATCTGTAATCGTTACGAAGCCAAGTCGCGGATCTTTCACCCGCGACTCTAAGGCATCGGCAATTATCTCTTTGATCCGATCGGCGACTTTGAGTGCTCTATTTGAGGCCATAAGTTATGCGCGCTTCTTCTCACGCATCTCATAAGTCTGAATAATGTCGCCAACTTGAATGTCTTTGAAGGAACCGAGACCAATACCGCACTCGAAACCATCCTTAACTTCAGTTGCATCATCCTTGAATCGACGAAGTGATTCAACCTTGAGATTTTCTCCAACAACAACGCCACCGCGAAGTGTGCGCGCAAGTGCATTTCGTCGGATCATTCCATCTTGAACTAGGCAGCCTGAAATATTTCCAAACTTGCTTGAACGGAAAATATCTCGAACTTCTGCGCTTCCAAGAGTGACTTCTTCAAACTCTGGCTTGAGCAAGCCCTTGAGTGAAGCTTCGATCTCTTCAATTGCGTTGTAGATAACGGTGTAGAAACGGATTTCAACGCCTTCGGCATCAGCAAAGATTGCGGTTTGGGGTTCAGGCTTAACGTTAAAGCCGATGATTACCGCCGTCGACGCCGAAGCAAGAGTTACATCGCCCTTTGTGATGGCACCAACGCCACGGTGGATAACTCGAAGATCAACTTCGGTTCCAACGTCGAGTTGCATAAGTGCATCTTCCAAAGCTTCAACAGAACCAGAAACGTCGCCCTTAATAATGAGGTTAAGAGTTGAGATCTTTGATTGCTCCATGAAGTCTTCAAGTGAGACCTTCTTACGCGCCTTTGCAAGCAGAGCGTTACGCATTGCCAACTGACGCTTTTCCGCAATTTGTCTTGCAGTTCGGTCATCTTCGGCAACCATAAAGGTATCGCCAGCTCCGGGAACGGAGGTAAATCCAAGAACTTGCACCGGACGTGATGGACCGGCTTCTTCAACCGTATTTCCATTTTCATCCAGCATCGCACGGACGCGACCAAATGCACCGCCGGCAACAATTGCATCGCCAACGCGAAGAGTTCCACGTTGTACGAGAACTGTGGCAACTGGGCCACGGCCCTTATCGAGATTTGCTTCGATTGCGACTCCACGAGCAACATCATCGGCAATTGCACGAAGATCAATAGCCGCATCTGCAACCAGGAGAATTGCATCGATTAATTCATCGATTCCATTTCCTGACTTTGCAGATACATTAATGAACATAGTGTCCCCACCATATTCTTCGGCAATCAAATTGTATTCAGTCAATTGCTGACGAATCTTGTCTGGATTAGCGCCTTCTTTATCAATCTTGTTTACTGCCACAACGATTGGAACATCAGCTGCTTGCGCGTGATTTAGCGCCTCAATTGTCTGAGGCATTACTCCATCATCAGCTGCAACAACTAGGACCGCGATATCAGTTACCTTCGCACCGCGAGCACGCATAGCGGTGAACGCTTCATGACCCGGTGTATCAATAAAGGTGATCGCTCGATTTTCGCCGTTGTGATCATGGTGAATTTGGTAAGCACCAATGTGCTGCGTGATTCCACCAGCCTCGCCACGTGCGGCTTCGGTCTTACGAATGGCATCCAAGAGACTTGTTTTACCGTGGTCAACGTGGCCCATTACGGTAACAATTGGCGAGCGCACAACTAGATCTGCCTCGTCAATATCTTCTAGTTCTTGATCAAGGTTGATATCGAACTCCTGAAGAAGTTCACGATCTTCATCTTCTGGGCTAACTACTTGAATTTGGTAACCAAGTTCGCCACCTAAAAGCGTGAATGTATCTTCATCAACTGATTGAGTTGCGGTAACCATTTCACCTAAGTGGAAAAGCGCTGAAACTAGCGCTGCTGGATCGCCACCAATCTTTTCGGCGAAGTCCATAAGGGTCGCGCCGCGGCGCAATCTAATTGTTGTCTTGCCATCACCGTGTGGAATAACTGCGCCACCAAGTGATGGTGCCGCCATATTGTCGAACTCTTCACGCAGCGCTTTCTTGCTCTTGTGCGCTTTGCGAGATTTTCCACCTTGCTTACCGAATGCTCCAGCAGCGCCGCCACGTTGATGACGTCCACCACCTTTGCCGCCAAAACTATTTCCACCTGTGTTTGCTGGTGCACCACCAGGTGCTGGTGTGCGATAAGGCGAACTTCCTGGTGCGCCGGTTGCTCCACCTGGTCCACCCGCACCGCCTGGACGAGTTGAAGAACCTGGTGCGCCACCTGGACGACCTGTTTGTGGACGCGCTGCAAAACCTGGACGTACAGAACCTGGACGTGCGCCAGACATTGGTGGTCGTTCACCTGGACGAAGTGGGCGTTGTGCAGGTGGACGTGGAATTGCACCACTGGTTCCACCAAATGGATTGTTACCCGCAGGACGTGGTGGTCTCGGTAAATTTGGAATTGCTGAGGTACCACTTGAAAAAGGATTATTTCCAGCTGGTTTAGGTGCGGCAGCTTTTGGTAAATCACTTGATGTTGAATCTGGTGATATCGGAGCAGCAGGTGCAACTGGTACTTCAGATGCAGCAATCGCTTCCTTTGTTTCTTGCGCCTTTGCTAATTGCTCACGTGTTCCCTCTGGAAGTTGTGCAAGGGCGGCTTCAATTTCTTCGGCGCTTGGTACGGCGCTCTTCTTGGCGGTAGTTTTCTTAGCAGCAGTTTTCTTTGCTGGTTTTGGTTGCGCAGCAGCAGCCTTGGCTGCTTCTAACTCTGGAAATTTCTCCATCAACTTTCGCACAACAGGTGCTTCTACCGTTGATGATGCTGATCGGACGAACTCGCCTACTTCTTGTAACTTTGCGAGGAGCTCTTTGCTCTCTAAACCGATCTCTTTTGCTAATTCGTAAACGCGGACCTTTGCCACAGTTGCCTTCCTGTCTTGCTCTTGGGAGGCCCCCACGTTTAGTAGTTGGAGCCTAAATAGATGACTTACTCATGAGCGTTGGGCGCTCATGATTACTTTGTAACCTTTTTAGAGTTCATAGATTTAGCTTTCGCTCCTTCTAAATAATTAAGCACGGTGCTTAATTAGTGCAATTCCTTGAGGTACTTCTCCAGCAGTTGCGTAGAAAGATTTTCATCTGTTCTAAAGGCCCGCTGAAATGATCTGCGATGCTTTGCTGTTTCGAGACACTCTCGATGCAACCAAGCTCCTCGACCACCTTTGCGACGATTGGGGTCTGGGGTTACCTGACCTTCTATCGCTACTACTCGAAGTAGTTCGCACCAATTTGTTGACTTGCGACATGCGATGCAGCTCCGAATCGGAATCGGCATTTACATATCCCCCGCCTACACACTGATGAGAACTGATGGGAACTGATGGGGGTAAGACTACTCCATCTCCTCTGAGGGCTCTAATTCGGACTCATCGGAGAGCATATCCTCAGGCAAAATCGGCTTAGGTTTGGCAATTCGTTCCACCGGATTGTCTGGGTGAATATCAATACGCCAACCTGTTAGGCGCGCTGCCAATCTGGCATTTTGTCCATCTTTTCCAATAGCCAGTGAAAGTTGGTAATCAGGAACGATAACTTTTGCAGATTTACTTTCCAGATCTACAACTTCACAACTCGTAACTCTCGCAGGTGCCAATGCATTAGCAACGTAAACCGCAGGGTTTTCTGAATAATCAACGATGTCAATCTTCTCGCCATTTAGCTCATCCATAACAGCTTTAGCTCTCGCACCAACCGGACCAATTAGCGCGCCCTTTGGACTAACGCCAGCGCGGTGAGATCTAACAGAGACTTTGCTTCGAGCCCCAGCCTCGCGAGAGACTCCAACAATTTCAACAATTCCATCTTTTAGTTCTGGCACTTCTAATGTAAATAACTGTTTTACCAAGAGTGGATGAGTTCTAGATAGAAGAACTTCTGGACCTTTTAGGCCTTGCTTTACTTCAACCACAAATGCTTTAATCCGTTGGCCGTGAAGATATTTCTCGCCGATAACTTGTTCTGTAGGCGGAATAATTCCTTCAACTTTACCTAAGTCAACGTAAACCATTGTTGCATCACGACCTTGCTGGATAATTCCGGAGATTACATCTCCAACATTCCCAGAAAATTCTTCGACAATTCCGGCATCATTTTGCGCACGCATCCGCTGCTTTATCTCTTTACGTACAATTGATTTAATGGTGCGATCAAAATCCTCGGGTTCATCGACTACGGTCTCGGTATAAATTCCCGCCTCATCGAATAGTGGAACATGAATTGCGATCTCGCCGGTATCTCGATTTAAGACCGCACGTCCTTGCGGCTTTGCATCTGGAAGTTCGCGATAACTTTCAGTGACAGCATTCTCGATAAAACTAATCATTTTCTCAAGTGGAATCTGACGAACAATCGTTAGATCAATTAGCGCTTGAACATCTACGCTCATTTGAACTCAACTTCCAGAACAGCTTTCTTAATATCTGAATAAGAAATTTTGGATTCATCGATAATGGCATCTACTTCGGTGGCTTCTCCGATGCGCCCTTTAACTTCAGAACCATCTAGAAGAGAAATTGAAACAAGGTGGCCTAAGTTTTTACGCCAGTGGCGGGGCAAAGTTAGCGGACGATCTATTCCAGGGGAGGTTACTTCGAGAGTAAAAGGAATATCTCCAAGTGTCTGCAAATTTTCAATAACTTCAGAGATCTCTTTGGTTATTACAGTCACTTGATCGAGATTTAGGTGAGAATCACCATCGACAATAATTGTGATCATTCTGCGCTTTCCTGCGCTTTGAATGGTTAGATCTTCTAAATAATTTCCAGTTGCACGAATAATCGGCTCAATAACGGCCATGATCTCGGCTTTAACTTTCTCCATCGGCATTTTCGGCCTTTCTATATTAAGTTCTTAACTAACAAGCCAATCATAACCCACTTTCGCAATCAGAATTGTCGTTACCAGCAAGAAAACTTTTCGAACCAAAGGAGAACCACCTCTTATTGCAAGTCGGGATCCAATAATTGCCCCCGTCACATTTGCTATTGCCAGCACCAAACCTAAGCGCCACCAGATATGGCCAGTAATTTGAAATGAAATAATCGCTCCAAGATTTGTAGCGATATTTACCAATTTGGCAGTCGCTGATGCCTTCAAAAAGGCATACCCGACTAAACCAACTAATAAGAAGACTAAAAATGTTCCAGTGCCGGGACCAAAAATTCCGTCATAAAAGCCAATTGTCAGGCCGAGGGCGCTCACGATTAAGTGGCGCTTTTTTGAGGTGAAACGCAACTTTTCATAGAGGCCAAGTTCGGGCTTCTTCCAAATATAGAGCGCCACACAAACTAGCAAGAAAACTATAAGTGGGCGAAAAAACTCTTTGGGAAAAGAAGCAGCAAGTCTGGCGCCAGATGCCGAACCAATAAAGGCTGGGATCGCCATATAAGAGGTTAGGCGTAAATCTGGTTTAACTTTCTTAAAGTAAGAGATTGCTGCTGAACTCGTTCCAAATATTGAGGGAACTTTATTTGTGCCCAAAATTAGTGGAATTGGCTTATCGGAGATTCCAATTAAGAGAGTTGGAAGTTGAACAAGTCCACCGCCTCCTGCAACGGCATCAACGAATCCAGCAAATCCTGCACCAAGAGCAAGAAAGAGCCAGGTTGCCAAGCTCATTTAATTAACTTGCAGTTACTGCTGCGTAAATTGCAGAGACTGCTTTAAGTAACTCAATCTCCTGCTTCTCGCCACTCTTGCGGATTCGAAATTCAACTTTTCCTTCTGCAAGTGCCTTTCCAACAACAACGATAAATGGAATTCCTATCAACTCAGAATCCTTAAATTTAACTCCCGCACTTGGATCCCGGCGATCGTCAAACATGATCCGAAGGCCTTTCTCTTCCAGATCTTCTGCCAAAGTCTGCGCAGTTTTAAATACTTCGTCCTCTTTGCCTGTTGCAATGATGTGAACATCAGCAGGTGCAACCTCTCTTGGCCAGGACAATCCAATTTCATCATGTGTTTGCTCTGCAATCGCTGCCACTGCGCGAGAAACTCCAATTCCATAGGAGCCCATAGTTACAACGCGAGATTTTCCATCTTTATCTAAAACAGTCAGATCAAGAGCTTGGGCATATTTACGTCCGAGTTGAAAGATATGTCCAATTTCAATTGCGCGATCGATGATTACAGGAGTTGCGCACTCTGGGCAAGTGTCACCAGCGCGTACTTCTGCCGCTTCGATATAGCGATCTACTGCAAAGTCACGGCCGTTTGTTAAGAAGCGAACATGCTGATCTTTAACATTTGCACCAGTAATCCAGTGTGAACCAACAACAATTCTTGGATCAGCTAAAACTTCAATTCCATTTTTCTTCGCATCTTGAGGACCGATATAACCCTTAACAAGGCCCGGGAATTTTGCAAAGTCTGCATCTTCAAAAACACGTATTTCTTTTACGCCGGGCATATTTGCTTGCAGGCGCTTTAGATCAACTTCGCGATCACCAGGAACTAGAACTGAAATGGCTTTCTTATCTGCCATCAGCATTACATTTTTCAAGGTGTCAGAACCCTTATGACCCGGCCCAAATTTTGTATTAAGTAATTCAACTAAAGTATCGATAGTTGGGGTGTTTGGTGAATCAAATACCTCGGGCGCACTTGGCGTAGAACCTGAATATGGTGCAACCTTTGTAACCATGGCCTCAACATTTGCAGCGTAGCCACATTTCTCGCAAAGAACATAAGTATCTTCACCAGTACTGCAAGGCGCTAAAAATTCTTCGGAACGTGAACCTCCCATGGCACCCGAAACTGCTGAAACGATATTGAACTTTAGGCCAAGTCGAGTAAAGGTCTTTATGTATGCCGCACGATGCTTCTCGTAAGAGATAGCTAAGCCCTCATCATCTAAATCAAATGAGTAAGAATCCTTCATCACAAATTCCCGGCCACGAATAATTCCAGAGCGCGGTCTAGTCTCATCACGGAATTTTGTTTGAATTTGGTAGATCGATAATGGCAAATCCTTATAAGAAGAATATTCGCCCTTTACCATTAAGGTGAACATCTCTTCGTGCGTTGGTCCTAAGAGATAATCATTCTTTCGACGATCTTGTAACCTAAAAAGGTCATCGCCATATTCATCCCAGCGATTTGTTTTTTCATAAGGTTCTTTAGGCAACATTGCTGGAAAATGAACTTCTTGGAATCCGGCGGCGTCCATCTCTTCGCGAACAATTTTTTCAATATTTCGGTAGGTGATGTAACCAAGTGGTAGCCAAGAATAAATACCAGCGGCAATTCGCCTTACATAACCAGCTCTAACTAAGAGACGGTGGCTTGCTACCTCTGCATCTGCTGGATCGTCACGAAGTGTGCGCAGCAACAGGGTAGACATCTTTAACATGTACGAACCTTATCTAATTATTTGGTGGTAACCGAAGGAGTGCCACTTTCAACGCCAGCGGCCTCCATCTCTTCGGCCAATCGCATCGCTTCTTCAATTAGAGTTTCGACAATTTGGCTCTCGGGAACAGTCTTAATTACTTCACCTTTAACAAAGATCTGACCTTTGCCATTTCCTGAGGCAACTCCAAGATCTGCCTCGCGAGCTTCACCTGGCCCATTTACTACACAACCCATAACCGCAACTCGAAGTGGCACAGTCATTCCTTGAAGACCAGCCTGAACTTTCTCGGCCAAGGTATAAACATCGACTTGTGCGCGACCACATGATGGGCATGAAACGATTTCAAGTTTACGTTGGCGAAGATTTAGAGATTCAAGAATAGAAATACCAACTTTTACCTCTTCCACTGGTGGCGCGGAAAGTGAAACACGAATCGTGTCACCGATTCCTTCTGAGAGAAGAATTCCAAATGCAGTAGCTGACTTGATCGTGCCTTGGAAAATTGGGCCAGCTTCGGTGACACCAAGGTGCAACGGGTAGTCACATTTAGCTGCAAGTAAGCGGTAAGCCTGAACCATTGTTACGGGATCGTGGTGCTTAACGGAAATTTTTATATCTGAAAAACCATGCTCTTCAAATAGTGAAGCCTCCCAAAGTGCAGATTCTGCAAGCGCTTCTGGTGTTGCCTTGCCGTATTTAGCAAGGAGGCGTGGATCTAGTGAACCGGCATTAACGCCAATACGAATTGGAATTCCGGCATCTCCGGCAGCCTTTGCAACTTCTTTAACCTTGTCATCAAATTGTTTGATATTTCCTGGGTTTACGCGAACTGCGGCGCAACCAGCATCAATTGCGGCAAATATATATTTTGGTTGGAAGTGAATATCTGCAATAACCGGAATCTGTGACTTCTTAGCAATCTGCGCCAATGCATCTGCATCATCTTGACTTGGAACTGCCACGCGAACAATCTGACATCCCGAAGCGGTAAGTTCTGCAATTTGTTGAAGGGTTGCATTGACATCGGAAGTTAGCGTTGTGCACATTGATTGCACGCTAACTGGTGCATCGCCACCGACTAGTACGGAACCTACTTTGAGCTGCCTGCTCTTGCGCCTTGGCGCGAGCGTTGGCAATGGGGCTCCGGGCATTCCAAGATTTACCATGGTTGCATTCTAGATTACTGGCTCAGATTTATTGGATGGAAGATATCGGCAGCGAGCAAAAGCAGAGATAAGGCTGCCAAAATGGCAAAAACTGTGATGGTAAGTGGCATGAGTCTCTCTAAATCAAATTCGGCTGGGGCCGCTGCGCCTTTACGTCGCGCCTTCCATCTACGAAAACCATCGATTACGGCGATGAGCATATGACCACCATCGAGTGGGAGAAGTGGGAGCAAATTAAAAATTCCGACAAATATATTTAAGCTCGCAATGATTATTAGGAAGGTGGAAAACTTCTCGCGAGTCTTCAAATGTGGATCACTAGCATTTTGAGCGCTAACGCGAGCGACTCCTACTACTCCAACTAGGCCAGTTGAGTCTCGCTTTTCTTTACCAAAAGTTTGCCGAACTAAAGCCGGAATCTTTGTAGGAAGTGAGATAAGGGAGGTAACGCTATTTTTCATCAAGGACCAAGTCAGAGTTCCACTATTTTTAATTGTGGCTATCGGACCTAGTCGCTTGGTTCCGAGAGTATTCATTACCCCAATAACACCGATTTTAATATCTTTATTTGTTACAGAATCCTTCGCTACTTTTACCTCCGGTGTAACCAAAATATCTTGACTATTTCCATTACGTAAAATAGTCAGTGTTATTTCCTTTCCGCCAGAAGTTCGAATTGCTTTTACTGCTTGGCTCCATTCCGTAACTTTATTTCCATTAATACTTGTGATCTCATCGCCCTTTAAAAGCCCAGCAGTTGCTGCGGGTGATTTTGCAACCACGTCGCCAATTTTGTTAGTTACGGCAGTAACGCCAACTCCCCCGAGCAAAATTGCAAGGATTAAGAAACCCAAGACAAAATGTAGAAAAGATCCAGCACCTAGGACTATTAATCGTTTAGTTGCTGATGCTCGGTAAAAGGCACGTGGCTTATCGTCATCACTCAACTCTTCAGTAACGGACATGCCAACGATTCGACAATACCCACCGGCTGGGATCGCCTTTAGGCCAAACTCCGTCTCGCCCTTTTGAAAAGACCAGATTCTCTTACCAAAACCTAAGAAAAATTCAGTCACTTTCATATGGAACTTTTTGGCGGTTAGGTAATGGCCAAACTCATGAACCATCACAGAAAAAAGCAATGCAATTACAAAGGCAATAATTCCGAGGAAACTCATTTACGCTCTCCAATAATTTGTGCAGCTCTGATTCGCGCATCATTCTCGATCGCACTGACATCTTTGAGATCTCGGATCGTGATCGGAGATCCCCCGCCAAGTGCCTGCACAGTGGCTTCGACAATATCAACGATCTGTACAAACGAAATTTTGCCTTTCACAAATGCTTCGACTGCAACTTCATTGGCTGCATTAAATATGGCAGGTAAGCCACCACCCAATTCACCGCAGCGCCTTGCCAAATCAATAGCTGGGAATCGATTTGAATCAATTGGTACAAAATCCCAAGTGTGGCTCTTACTCCAATCCACTGGAGCAGTCGCCTTTGAAACTCTGGCGCCATCTCCTAGGGCGTATGCAATTGGCCCCTTCATATTTGGTGGGCTTGCCTGGGCAATTGTTGAGCCATCTATGAATTCCACCATTGAGTGCACAACAGATTGCGGATGAATTACTGCAGAGATTTTTGAATATGGAAGATCAAATAAATAATGCGCCTCAATAATTTCTAGGCCTTTATTCATAAGCGTTGCAGAATTTATGGTAACTACAGGTCCCATTGACCAAGTTGGGTGAGCTAGCGCCTGTTCAAGAGTTACATCAGATAGATCGGCCCGATCCCTAAATGGGCCACCACTTGCAGTCAAAATAACCTGCTTAACTTCATTTTCTTTGCCACTTGCAAAACATTGATAAAGCGCTGAGTGTTCTGAGTCGACAGGGATGATTCGATCTCGACCAAAGGCCATAACCAAATCGCCGCCAGCAACGAGCGACTCCTTATTTGCTAGGGCAACCTTATTTCCAACGCCAAGTGCCGCAAGAGTTGGCCCAAGTCCAATTGAGCCAGTGATTCCATTTAAAACGATGTCACAAGTAATAGTTGCAATCTCTGTTGCGGCATTTGGCCCATCGATTACTTGGATCTGCCCAGCTAGATCTCGTGCAAGCGCGCCATCCGCGCTCGTTCCAATAACTCCAACGCCAAATTTCTTCGCTTGCTCAACTAGTAATGGCAAATTATTTGAACCAGAAGCTAGAGCTATTACTCGGAATTTATCCGGATTTGCAGCGACAATTTCTAGCGCTTGAACTCCTATCGAGCCAGTGGAGCCCAGAATTACTATCTCGCGCATGGTGGATATTCTATTGAATCAGTTGCCTTATTACTTAATTAAGACGTGCTAGTGCCGAACTATGCAGTTGTTTTTCGGCGATTTCCCACGAATTGCGCAGTCAATACAAGAGCAATTGCCACAATAAACATTGTTGCACCAATGACATTTGCCTGAGCTGGAAGCCCGCGCTGAGCTGAGATATAGACAAACTTTGGGAAGGTATTAACACTTCCCGAGTTGAAGTTGGTGATGATGAAATCATCAAATGAAAGGCTAAAAGCTAGAAGCGCTGCTCCAGCAATTCCAGGTGCCACAAGTGGGAAGGTTATCTTGCGGAAGGTTTCGCGTTCGTCAGCATATAAATCCATCGCCGCTTGCTCCAAGCGGGGATCCAAACTTGCAATTCTAGCTTTTACTGCAACTACGATAAATGAAATACAGAACATGATGTGAGCGATCACAATTGTCCAGAACCCTGGGTTGATTCCAAAACTCACAAACATAGTAAGAAGTGAGGAACCCATAACAATTTCTGGAGTTGCCATAGGTAGAAATATGAGTGAGTTAACTAAGCCATGGCCTTTGAAGGCATAACGGCCGATAGCAAAGGCGATCAAAGTCCCCAAAATCGTTGCAATAAGCGTTGATAGAAAGCCGATCTTTAGGGAATTGCCTAGGGCATTGCAAACATCAGCAGCGCCGCAGGGGTTGGTCCAATTCTTAAAAGTAAAACCGCGCCAAACTAGGTTTGACTTTCCTGAGTCATTAAATGAGAAAACTATCGTATAAATAACGGGAATAAAAAGATACGTGAATCCAAGAACTGCATAAATGCGAATTAAATTCTTGGACAACCAGCGAGAAGCTTTTGTCATACGACCTCATCCGTTCCCATTTTACGAATGTAGACCAAGACCAAAATCAAAATAGTTGCCATCAAAATAAATGAGAGCGCAGCAGCCCCTGGATAATCAACAATTCGAAGATAGCGGGCCTCGATAACATTTCCGATCATTCTTGTCCGTGGATTGCCAAGCAATTCAGCATTTACATAATCTCCTGCTGCGGGAATAAAGGTAAGAAGCGTTCCAGCAACAACTCCAGGAAGAGAGAGCGGAAAGGTTACTTTACGAAAGGTAGTAAAACCATTTGCATAAAGGTCGCCTGATGCCTCAAGGGTTCTTGGATCAATTCGATCTAAGCTGGCATACAGCGGCAAAGTCATAAAGGGTAAGAAGTTATAAGTCAGACCAGCAACAACAGCAAAAGGTGTCGCCGTTAAATGGCCGGTTGGCCCCAAGATGTGAAGTAAGCGCAAGGTCTTTATGACCAAACCTTGTTCACCAAGTATCTGCTCCCAAGCGATTGTTCTAAGTAGAAAAGAAGTAAAGAATGGCGCAACCACCAAAACAAGAAGGGTGTTCTTCCATTTTCCTGATTTAAATGCAATTGCGTACGCGAGTGGATAGGCAATGATCAAGGCAAATAAAGTTGCAAGACCGGCATATACGAATGATCTGAAGAATTGTGGGGCTGCGGAAGTAAAAGCATCTAGGAAATTGGCAAAGCGATAACTCTGCACATACTCACCAATATTTACGCCCTGCGTCTGTGTTGAGGTACTTACCAACTTAACGATTGGAGCAAGAAAGAAAATTGCGAGCCAAACCATTCCTGGTGCCAGCAGAATGTACGGCCAGAATTTCTTCCTTCTAGATACGACTTGGCTCAATTTTTTCTAACTTTATTCTTCATCCGGATTTACTTCAGATCCAGCTGATGCATCTTCATGTCCATCTAAACCAAATGAGAAGACTGTCTCCCATGAAAGCTTTACTGGATCACCCTTTGCAAGTGGTGGGATCCCATCATCGTTCTGCTCGAAGACCATAAGTTCTTGACCCCAAGGCATCTCAACTTGGTACTGGGTTGATACGCCGATGTAAGAAACATCTGAGATTTTCCCACCTTCTAAAACACATCCTGAAAGTTGATGTGCGCCTGGTTGAATGCGAATCTTTTCGGGACGAATTCCGAAAAGGATTGAGGAGTCCTTTGCAACTGAGCGATTCTTTAGAACCTTTACTTTTTGCCCATGGATCTCAACTACATGAGCATCGCCATCATTATCAACAATTCGACCTTGAATTAAGTTTGATTGTCCAAGGAAGTTTGCAACAAATGCCGTGCGGGGGCTGTCATAAAGATCAGCTGGCGTACCCATTTGCTCAATCTTTCCTTCATTCATTACTGCGATTGTGTCTGCCATAGTCATGGCTTCTTCTTGATCGTGTGTAACGTGGACGAAGGTAAGACCAACTTCAGTTTGAATCCACTTCAACTCAATCTGCATCTGGCGGCGTAATTTAAGGTCGAGCGCACCAAGTGGCTCATCTAGAAGCAAGAGCGCTGGGCGATTGACGATCGCGCGCGCAAGGGCAATACGTTGTTGCTGGCCACCAGAAAGTTGTGTTGGCTTGCGCTCGGCAAGATGTGGCAATTCAACAAGATTGAGAACCTTATCTACCTGCCCTTTTACATCTTTAATACCGCGTCGACGTAGGCCGAAAGCAATGTTTTCAAAGATTGTTAGGTGTGGAAAGAGGGCATAGTTTTGAAAAACGGTATTAACTGGGCGGTCATAAGGTTTTTGATAAGTGATATCAGTATTTCCAATATGGATCGATCCAGAAGTTGGCTCATCAAGTCCAGCAATCATGCGAAGCGTTGTTGTTTTTCCGCAACCTGAAGGACCTAAAAGGGCAAAGAAAGAACCTTCTGGAATTAGTAGCGATAGATCATCTACCGCTACAAATTCACCATAGGCCTTTACGAGATTTGAAAGTTTTAAATCACCCTTTGCTGATGTTGAAGCATCAGCCACTATGCGTTGCCAGCGATCTTCTGGAAACCAGTAGAGAATTTAATCTGCTCTGCTGGAGTAAGTCCGCGGAATACAAATAGCTTCTTCCACATTGCATCATCCGGGAAGATCAATGGGTTCTTTGCTTGTGCTGGATTTAATTTCGCCATGGCATCTTGAGCGCCAGAAACCGGACAGACATAAGCAATGTAATTAGATACTCGAGCCGCAACTACTGGGTCGTAGTAATAGTTAATTAGCGCTTGCGCCCCAGCCTTATTCGGTGAAGTTGATGGAATCAGCATATTGTCGGTTGAGAATGTGCCACCAGATTCTGGAAGGCCAAAACCGAATTGATTGTTGTTTTGCAGGTTTAACTGATTGATATCGCCTGACCAACCAATAACCGCAACTGCGTCACCACTGATTAGATCTTCGGCATAGCTCTGGCCTTTGATCTGGCGGATCCAGCCATCCTTAATCTTCTTTTGTAGGTATGCAAGAGCGTTATCCCATTGCGCTTGAGTAAATGGCTTTGTGATATCCACGCCTTGCCACATCATGATCAAACCAACGGTATCTCGCATTTCAGAGAGAACTTCAATCTTTCCCTTTAACTTTGGGTTCGAGAAAAGTCCACGCTCTGGATGAACTTTATCTTCTATAGAAGTTAATCCACCTGGAATAATTTTTTTATTCCAAGCAAGGCCAGCGATAATTCCAGCCCAAGGCAATGTGTAGTGGCGACCTGGATCTAGTGGTCGATTAAGCAAGAATGGAAGAACATTCTTTTTATTTGGAATCTGTGCTTCGTCAAACTTTTGCGCAAAACCAGATTTGATCCAACGTTCTGCCATCCACTCTGTTGGGGCAACAACGTCATATCCAATATCTTTTTTCAATTTTAATTGTGGCGTTACCTTTGCGGTGAATGAATCGTTATCATCGATTGCTTCCATGTACTTGACCTGAATACCGGTCTTCTTTGTGAAGTCAACGAGAGTTGGGTACTTCTTGGTCTTATTGTCATAATCTAAGTAGAGAGACCAGTTACCAAAGCGAACTGTGGGTGTTGCAGCACTTGCACTTTCACTTGCTAAACCTGAAACTAAAGAGGCACCAGTTGTTGCAAGGAGTGATGCTGCTCCGATTCCACCTGCTCCAGCCAAGAGTGAACGGCGAGAGATTTGCGCAGAAACAATTGCATCTGCATCTGGCGGAATTGATTGATCCATCTTCTTGACCATCACTTACCTCTTTCTGTTATCCATGCTCGAGTGGTTGTCGATCGACTTACTAGCGGAAATCCTAGAGCCTAATTATTGGGAAAATGACCGTTGACGCTGTGAATTTTAGGCGTTTAGGTTAGTCATGACGTGCTTGATGCGGGTGTAATCCTCAAAGCCATATGAGGAGAGGTCTTTGCCATATCCCGAGCGCTTGTAGCCACCATGTGGCATCTCCGCGACAAGTGGAATATGGGTATTGATCCAGACGCAACCGAAGTCAAAAGCTTTGGCCATGCGCATCGCGCGACCATGGTTGGAGGTCCAGACGCTTGAAGCCAGGCCGTAAGCCACGCCATTTGCATAGGCAACAGCCTGCGCTTCATCTGTGAATTTCTGGACTGTGATCACAGGCCCAAAGATTTCATTTTGAATCATTTCATCATCTTGGCGAAGTCCTGCAACAACTGTTGGGTTGAAGAAATATCCGGGGCGATCAACCTTTGTACCACCAGCAACGATTTTTGCGTGGTCTGGGGTTCTTGCTATAAATCCAGAAACGCGTTCGAGCTGGCTTGCGTTATTAACTGGTCCATAAAGAACATCTTCAGTTGGTCCACCAGTGGCAATATTATTTTTAGCTTGAGCTGCTAGTAACTCAACAAACTCATCATAAGCAGCCTCTTGAACCATTACACGTGTCGCAGCAGTGCAATCTTGTCCAGCGTTAAAGTAACCAGCGATTGCAATTGCTTCGGCAGCGCCAGCCAAGTCAGCGTCCGCGAAGACGACAACTGGTGCCTTGCCCCCAAGTTCTAGGTGAACACGTTTGACATCATTTGCCGCTGATTTGGCAACTTCAATTCCAGCGCGAACCGATCCGGTAATTGAAACCATTGAAGGAGTTGCATGCTCGACAAGTGCGCGACCGCTATCTCGATCACCGCAAATAACATTGAATACGCCATTTGGTAAAAACTCAGACATTAGTTCGGCCATAAAAACAGTAGAGGCTGGCGTGGTATCACTTGGCTTTAGAACCACTGTATTTCCGGCAGCAATTGCTGGCGCCCACTTCCAAACTGCCATCATCATCGGATAATTCCAAGGAGTTACTTGTGCGCAAACACCAATCGGTTCACGTCGCACAAAGGAAGTCATTCCGCGCATATATTCGCCAGCAGACTTGCCCTCTAAATTTCGCGCAGCGCCTGCAAAGAAGCGAATTTGGTCGACCATTGGCGGAACTTCTTCAGAGGCGGTAAGGGAAAGAGGCTTTCCGGTATTTTCACTCTCAATTGCAATTATCTCTTCAGCTCTAGATTCAATTGCGTCAGCAATTTTCAAAAGGGCCCGTTGGCGCTCTGATGGAGTTGAATCTCGCCAATCAACAAAAGCCTTGCTTGCCGCAGACATTGCAGCATCAACATCGGCAGTACCGCAGACAGGAGCAGTTGCGTAAACCGTTCCATTAGCGGGATTGATTATTTCGCTAGTGGCGCCAGAGCTCGCAGGTTGGCTCTTACCGTTTATAAAGTTGAGAAGAGTTTTCATACCTCAGAGATTACTTCGGCGGCGGCCAATTGGCCACATGCTCCATCAATTTCTCTTCCACGAGTATCACGGACGGTGACTGGAACCCCATAACCTTCAAGAACTCTGACAAATTCAGCCTCATCTTTTGGCCGTGAGGCAGTCCACTTAGATCCAGGGGTTGGATTTAATGGGATTAGATTTACATGGGCATTTCGATTTTTGAGCAATCTTCCTAGTAAATCCGCTCGCCAAGCTTGATCATTTATATCTCTAATCAAGGCATACTCGATTGAATAGCGACGACCAGTCTTTGCTTCGTATTTATCAGCAGCATCCAAAACTTCTTTAACTTTGAAACGTGAGTTAATTGGTACCAAGGTATCGCGCAATTCATCATCCGGGGTGTGAAGTGAAACTGCCAGAGTTACAGGAATTCCTTCCCCAGTTAACTTCTCAATTCCGTTAACTAATCCAACAGTGGAGACTGTTACTGAACGCGCACTTATACCGAGTCCTTCAGGTTGGGGCGTAGTTATATTTCGAACCGAACGTATTACTGCGTTGTAGTTCGCCATTGGTTCACCCATGCCCATAAAGACAACGTTAGAAAGTCTGGTCTCTCCCCCAGGCAATTCACCACTTGCACAAATTCTTGCCGCAGCTACTACTTGAGCAGTGATCTCACCAGCAGTTAAGTTTCGAGTTAGTCCAGCCTGACCAGTTGCGCAGAATGGACAGTTCATGCCGCATCCAGCTTGCGAAGAGATACAAACTGTTGTGCGGTCGGTATAGCGCATCAAAACGCTCTCGACCAATACTCCATCATGCAACTTCCAAAGATCTTTACGAGTTTTACCACCATCAGCGGTAACAGTACGCACCAAGGTAATTAACTTTGGAACAAATTCCTTTGCCAAGGTATCTCTAAGATCCTTGGGAATATCACTCCAGGTTTCGGGATCATCGTTGAAATGTGTAAAAAAGTGGACGCCCATTTGATTGGCACGAAAGGCAGGAATTCCAAGCTCCACCGCCAGCGCCTTACGATCTTCGGGAGCTAGATCAGCAAAATGCTTCGGTGGTTTAACTCTTTGAACTGGTTCGTCAAAGACTAATTTCAACTCTTCGCTCATAGTTTTCTCACAAGCTAAACCTCTTGATCAATTCCAGTACGAACCAAACAGCTGGCCCGGTGAAAAGAACTGAATCAATACGATCAAGAATCCCGCCATGGCCCGGGAGAATATTTCCCATATCTTTAATTGCTAGGTCGCGCTTTACGGCAGATTCAATCAAATCTCCGCAAGTTGCGGTGATCACTGCAACTATTCCAAAACCAGCACCAAGCCAGAAAGATTTATCCAAGGCAAAATGGAACACCAGCGCTGAACCAATAGTTGTGGCCAGCATGGCGCCAATTAGACCCTCCCAAGTTTTCTTGGGACTCACATGTGGTGCTAAAGGGTGGCGACCAAATAGAACGCCAGATAAATATGCAAAAGTATCGTTACAACTTACTAATACGACCAAAGTTAGAATTCGCTCTAGACCTTTATCGCTATGTGCAAGCAACAAAACAAAGCCACCGAGAAAGCCTGGATAGAAAATTGCGAAAGTGGCAGCCGTTGATTTCTTGACGAAATCTTTGGGGCTCTTGACCAAGATATAAACCAGAATATTTGGAATTACTATCGCAGTTGCAACTGCAAGGCCAGATACTCGGCCAAACCAAGCTGCTGCCAATAAGCCTGAGGCGGCAATTTGAATTACATTTTCTGGAATATCAATCCCGCCACCTTTGTAAGCATGCGTAAGTTCACGAGATGCAACCATCAAAGCAAGCCAGACCAATACGCCAAAGATTGCAGAATTTAAATAGAGCGAACCAAAAACAAGAATCAGGATGCCAATTGAGACAACAATAGATGAGCCAAGCTTTCGCCCAGCCTTGGCATTAATTGCCGCATTTATTGCATGTAAGTCATCCATGGAATTTAAACTTCGAGAAGTTCGACTTCCTTATGTTTTAATAATTCATCAATTTTGGCCACGTGGTCAGATGTAATCTTTTCTAGATCTTTTTCACCGCGAGCAACATCATCCTTGCCAGCAAGACCATCTTTCTCCAACTTTTCCATCGCTTCTTTTGCGGTACGTCGGATGTTGCGCATTGAGATCTTTGAATCTTCGGCTTTGGTACGAGCCAATTTTATGTAATCCTTGCGGCGCTCTTCAGTGAGTTGTGGGAAATTTACGCGAATAACTGCGCCGTCAGTCTGTGGGTTCACGCCCAAATCTGATTCGCGAATTGCCTTTTCAATCGATGCCATTGCGCCTTTATCGAAAGGTGAAACGATCGCCATTCGAGGTTCTGGCACTTGGAAAGAAGCGAGCTGGGCAAGAGGTGTAAAGGTCCCGTAGTAATCGACCACGATCTTTGCAAACATTGAAGGGTGCGCGCGACCGGTGCGAATGGACCCGAAATCTTCCTTGGCTACTTCTACCGCCTTCTCCATCTTTGCAGTGGCTTCACTAAGCGAGGTTGCGATATCTGACATCTTTTCTCTTCTTTCGGTTATTGAACTTGGATAGCTTAAAAATTAGGAGACTAAAGTTCCGACACTTTCACCACGTACTGCCCGTCCAATGTTTCCATGATTCTTTAAATCAAAGACAACGATTGGAAGTTTATTTTCGCGGCAGAGACTAAATGCTGCAGCATCGGCAACTGCAAGTGATTTAGAAAGCACTTCATCATAAGAAACATTCTCATACTTTGTAGCAGTTGAATCTTTACGTGGATCAGCCGAATAAACGCCATCTACCCCACTCTTTGCAAGAAGAAGTGCCTCAGCTCCGACTTCTAGCGCCCGCTGGGCGGCAACAGTGTCAGTTGTAAAGAATGGCATTCCTGCTCCTGCGCCAAAAATAACGACGCGACCTTTTTCTAAGTGGCGAATTGCGCGACGCGGAATGTATGGCTCGGCAACTTGGCCCATTGCAATCGCAGTTTGAACTCGAGTATCAATACCTTCTTTTTCCAAGAAATCTTGAAGTGCCAAACAGTTCATTACCGTTCCAAGCATTCCCATGTAGTCAGCGCGAGCGCGATCCATTCCGCGCTGTTGTAGTTCGGCGCCACGGAAGTAGTTACCTCCACCAACAACAATCCCGACTTGAGTTCCCTTGCGAACAACTTCGGCGATTTGTGATGCGAAATCATGGACTACATCAGGATCTACACCGATGCCGCCACTTCCGCCAAAAACTTCACCGGAAAGTTTAAGGAGCACTCTCTTATAACCTTTGCGGGCCATCGTGAGGTGCTCCTTAATCCTTAGGCAATTTCTTGAATTGCTTTACTTATAAGTACAGAGGTTACTGTCCAACCTTGAATCGGTGAAATGCCGACACGGCTGTCTTTGCTTCATCCAAGATCTGCTGAACGGTCTTCTTGGCATCCTTTGCGAAAGATTGCTCTAGCAAGCTAACTTCCTTTACGAAGCCAGTGATGCGACCCTCAACTACCTTAGATAGAGATGCTTCAGGCTTACCCTCTTCGCGGGCAGTCTCCTCAGCGATACGACGCTCATTAGCAATCTGATCCTCCGGAATATCTTCGCGGCGAACAAATTGTGGTGCGAATGCTGCAATGTGCTGCGCAACATCTTTACCAGCTTCAAGTGCATCGGTAGCCAATTGAACTAGAACACCAATTTGTGGTGGCAAGTCTGGGTTGGTGCGGTGCATGTAAAGCGCTACAGGGGAACCTTCAAGTACTGCAATGCGGCGAAGTTCAATCTTCTCGCCAAGTGTTGCATTGCCTTCATCGATAGTCTCTTGAACGGTCTTACCGTTTGCCATCTTTGAAGCAGCAAAGGCAGCTTGATCGCCAATCTTGCTTGAAAGTAGGTGCGCTAGAAGTTCATTTGCAAGCTCTTGGAAACGATCACCCTTTGCAACGAAGTCAGTTTCGCAATTTAGTTCGAGCATAACTCCGAGGTTGCCCTCAGTCTTAGCAAGAACCAAACCATTTGAGGTGGTGCGACCTTCGCGCTTAGTTACGCCCTTTAAGCCCTTAACGCGGATGATCTCAATGGCTTTTTGAAAATCGCCATCTGCTTCATCAAGTGCCTTCTTGCAATCAAGCATTCCCGCAGCTGTTGCTTCGCGAAGCTTCTTTACATCTTCTGCTGTGTAAGCCAATTTAATTATTCTCCTGTCTTGGCAAGTAGATCTTTTTCAAGATCAGTTGCTTCTGTTGCAGTGCTAGCAGCTTCTGCAACTGCCTTATCAGCAACTGCGGCCGCTTGTTGCGAACGAGCTGCTAGACCTGCAACTGCAGCATCTGCAATTACACGGGTCAATAGTGCGATTGAGCGAATTGCATCATCGTTACCAGGAATCTTGTAATCAACTTCATCTGGATCGCAGTTTGTATCCAAAATTGCTACAACTGGAATACCGAGCTTGTGTGCTTCTTGAACAGCTAGGTGTTCCTTCTTGGTGTCGACAACCCAGATTGCGCTTGGCAACTTGGTCATGTTGCGAATACCTTCAAGGTTCTTAGTTAGCTTCTCACGTTCGCGGCGAAGAACTAGGAGTTCCTTCTTTGTTAAAAGTTGGTCGTTCTGGCTCTCAAGTTGTTCCAACTCCTTCAAGCGTTGAATTCGCTTGTATACGGTTGGAAAGTTTGTGAGCATTCCGCCGAGCCAGCGCTCGGTTACGTATGGCATCTGAACGCGAGCTGATTGTTGCTTGATTGGCTCGTGTGCTTGCTTCTTTGTTCCAACGAAAAGGATATGTCCGCCCTTGGCGACAGTGTCCTTAATAAATTCATATGCGCTATCAATAAGTGCAAGTGATTGTTGGATATCGATAATGTAAATACCGTTGCGCTCAGCAAAAATAAAGCGCTTCATCTTTGGATTCCATCGACGAGTTTGGTGTCCGAAGTGGACTCCGCTGTCGAGGAGCTCTCGCATTGTTACAACCGCCATGGCGGCACACTCCTTTATTGCAAAGCGCTCTCGCGAATTGCACTCGGTTGACGACTCAACAATTTGTTAAGTCCCTAGTGTCTAGTTGCTGTACTGGTTTATCTTCTTTTTAACGGAAGAAAATCCAGACCGATATAGCGACTTGATTTAGACACGTGAAGTCACAGGACTTTCGTTCTGTGCTGGTGTAATCCTAAGCCATCCACAGGGGTGCAATTTCCACCGATCTCCTCGGATCTATGCGGGATTGGTGTGGGCGAAGGCACTATCGGCACATGAAATCAATCCGGATTTTGACGGGAGTTGCCTTACTTGCTTTTGGCATCGTAACTGGAGTTGCACTTCCAGAACTGGCGCCAAATTTTGGCCTCAGCCTTAAGCCCGGGGATGTGCCTGCTGATATGCCTGTTGCAAACGCTGCGGTGAGACGTGGGTGTAAATCTGAGTTGTCGCTAATGAAGAATGGCCCAAAATTTCCTGCACCGTGCGCAAATCAGCGCCGCCCTCTAACAGGTGCGTAGCTGCTGTATGTCGAAGTCCATGCGGGCTCATGTGTGAACCAATTGCTGACATTGCATCATAAACAACTTCTCTAACGGTTCGTTGGTCAATTCGCTTTCCACGTGAACCCAAGAAAATTGCACTTGCTGAACTTTCATTAATTAATTGTGGTCTTGCCTCACTTAACCAATTTTGCAGCGCTTTAACTGCTGGGATTCCAAGTGGAACTACACGTTCCTTATTACCTTTGCCCAATACTTGCAAAGTATTTCTACTTTGGTCGAAGTCACCAAGATCTAATCCGCAGAGTTCTGAAACTCGGATACCTGAAGCATAAAGAACTTCGATCATTGCAAGATCTCGAATATTTAATGGGGTTGGTTGCTCATCGCGCTTGCTTTGAATCGCCTGCAAAACTAAATCGGCTTCATTATGGCTTAAGACTTCAGGAAGAGTCTTATGCGGTTTTGGGATTGCCAAATTAGCGCCGATATCGGCAAGAATCCAACCCTCACTTGCCGCCCAATATGTAAATGCCCTTATCGAAACAATTCGCCTAGCCATAGTTGCTCGAGAGGCGCCTGTTGATTGGATATTAGCCAGCCACGAACGCAGGTGAGTTAGTTCAAGCTGTGAGAATTCGGCGATGCCAAGCTTTTCAATATGATTTAAAAAGGATTGTAAATCTGAGACATATGCTCGAATCGAGTTATCGGCAAGATTTCGAACCAGCGCGAGATGCTCTTCATACTTGGCAATCAACTCCGCGCTCATGCAAGAAGGTTACTCGGGTTAAGCAAATTATTCGGGTTTGCGTCCCTGTCGGATTAAGCCATAGGTAACGGCATCTTCAAGTGCCATAACGGAAGCAGCGATAACATTTTCGTGAACGCCAATCGTGCTCCACTCGGTTGTACCATCGCTGGTTTCGACAAGTACGCGGGTGATAGCCCCAGTACCAAGACGTCCTTCCAAAATACGCACTTTGTAATCTGTTAACTCAAGTTTGGCTAATTCCGGATAAATTTTCTCTAAGCCAGAACGAAGTGCGGTATCGATAGCGTTAACTGGACCGTTTCCACTTCCTTCAGATTCAATTGTCTTACCTTGTGCTGAAATTGTTAGAAAGGCTTTTGAAGTAACTACTTCATTGGCATCTCGACTTACTGTCGTATCCCAATTCTCAACGCGGAAAAAGTTTGCCGCTTTCCCAGCAATCTCAGCTCGAAGCAGAAGTTCAAATGATGCATCTGCAGCCTCAAAGGTGTATCCCTTTGACTCTAAATCTTTAACCTTTGCAACTACGCGCGTAACAACTTCTTTATCTTCACCAAGGGCAATTCCGAGTTCCTTGGACTTTAATTCAATTGATGCTCGCCCGGCCATATCTGAAACCAACATTCGCATATCGTTTCCAACTGATGCTGGATCTTCGTGTTGGTACATAAATGGATCGACCTTTATTGCACTTGCATGAAGTCCCGCTTTGTGGGCAAAGGCTGAGACGCCGACATACGGCTGGCGAGCTGATGAAGAAACATTTGTAACTTCGGCAACTGCGTGTGAAATGCGAAATGCTTCGCGAAGAGCGTTATCTGGCAGAACTTTCTGATGCTTTTTCAATTCAAGATTTGCGATGATGCTTACGAGGTCGGCATTTCCAGTCCGCTCACCGTAACCATTTAAAGTCCCTTGGACATGCGTTACTCCGGCAGCGACTGCTGCAAGAGAATTGGCAACTGCGCATCCAGTGTCATTATGGCAATGGATTCCAAGTCGTGCACTTGAGGCGCCCAAAACATCGTGTACTACTTGGGAAAGTTCGTCAGGAAGCATTCCGCCATTTGTATCGCAGAGCGCAACAACATCAGCGCCGGCTTCTGCTGCAACACGTACAACTTCAAGTGCGTATGCACGATTTGATTTATAGCCATCAAAGAAATGCTCGGCATCTAGGAATACGCGTTGCCCACCTTTGCGCAAGAATTCAATTGAATCCTTAATCATCGCTAGGTTTTCATCAAGGTTAGTTTTAAGAGCTAGATCAACATGGCGATCATGGCTCTTTGCAACGAGTGTTACGCCAGCCGCGCCTGAATCTTGCAACGCTCGCAACAAAACATCATCAGCGGCTTTAACGTTTGGCCGGCGAGTAGCTCCAAAGGCCATAAAGGTTGCGTTCTTTAATTTTAATTCGGTCTGCGCACGTTTAAAGAATTCAGTATCTTTTGGATTTGCCCCGGGCCAGCCGCCTTCGATGAAACCAACACCAAGATCATCTAGGTGGCGAGCAATTGCCAACTTGTCATGAATCGAGAGATTTAGCCCTTCTTGCTGGGCGCCATCTCTAAGTGTGGTGTCGTAAATATGAAAGTTGTCATTCATTAAAGAACCTTCACATTCCAACCATGCTTATCTTCAATAGTTCCATGCTGGATGCCAAGTAAGTGATTACGGATTTCGGATGTAATTGGTCCTGGCTCACCATTTCCAGTGGTCCAGGTTCCTTGGGCACTTTTTGCAGCGCCGATAGGTGAAACTACCGCAGCGGTTCCGCAAGCAAATATTTCGGTGATCTCGCCAGATGCAACGCCATCGCGCCATTGATCAATTGAAAGCATTCCTTCTTCAACTTTATAACCTAAGTCTTTTGCGACAGTAAGGATTGAATCGCGCGTAACTCCCGGAAGAAGAGTGCCAGTTAACTTTGGTGTGAATACCGTTGCCTCTTTACCAGAACCCTTAATGAAGTAGAGGTTCATCCCACCCATCTCTTCAACCCATTTACGCTCTTGTGCATCAAGCCAGACAACTTGATCGCAACCTTGCGCAGCAGCCTGCTTTTGTGCAAGAAGTGAGCCAGCGTAATTGCCACCAGTTTTTGCGGCGCCAGTTCCGCCTTGTGCAGCGCGAACAAACTCAGTTGAGATCCAAACCGTTACAGCCTTATTTGGATTGAAGTAAGCAGATGCTGGAGTTGTGATTATTAAATATGTTGCACGATTCGATGGGCGTACGCCAAGGCCAACTTCAGTAGCGATCATAAATGGGCGGATATAAAGCGATTCTCCGACATTTTTTGGTACCCACTTAGCTTCACTGCGAACTAACTCTGTAACAGTCGCAACAAAATCAGCAACTGATAATTCCGGAAGCGCCATTCGAGCAGCGCTGCGCGCAAATCTTTCGCCATTTGCATCGGCACGAAACAAACTAATTCCACCATCGGGTTGGGAGTATGCCTTTAGCCCTTCAAATATTTCCTGGCCATAGTGAAGAACAGAAGTTGCTGGGTCCAATGAAAGTGGGCCGTAAGCCTTTATTTCGGCATCAGACCAGCCAGTGTTCTCGCTCCACTCGGCTATCAACATATTGTCGGTGTAGTACTTACCAAATCCGCCCTCAGCAATTTTGGCGCTGCGTTCAGCGTCAGATGCTGGGTTGGGATTTGGATTTAACTTAATTTTCATTTCACACCTGCGGCTAGCGCATCTCCAATTTGTGATGTGCTGCGTTTTGAATCACCTCGGGTAAGAAGGTCGGCCGCGACTGCTTTTTCAACATCAGCAGCTGCCTCGTTCAAACCTAAATGGGAAAGCATCATCGCAACAGACATAACCGTTGCTGTTGGATCAGCTAGACCTTTTCCTGCAATGTCTGGCGCAGATCCATGAACTGGTTCAAACATTGATGGGAAAGCGCCGGTTGGGTTTATATTTCCAGATGCAGCCAAGCCAATTCCACCACAGATGGCAGCAGCAATATCGGTCAAAATATCACCAAAAAGATTATCGGTTACCACAACGTCAAAGCGCTCTGGATTAGTTACGAAGAACATTGATGCCGCATCGACGTGTAGATAATCAGTGGTTATATCTGGGAAGTCTTTAGCAACTTCGTTAAAGGTGCGAGTCCAGAGTCCACCAGCGCGAGTAAGAACATTGTTCTTATGAACCAAAGTCAGCTTTTTGCGCGGGCGCATTTGAGCGCGAGCAAATGCATCACGAATTACTCTTTCGGCGCCACGACGAGTATTTAAACTCTCTTCCGTAGCAATCTCATTCTCGGTTCCATAAGCAAGAACGCCGCCGGCCCCAACATATGGACCCTCGGTACCTTCACGAACAACAATAAAATCAATTGAATCGGAGTTTACGAGTGGTGACTTAACACCTGTGTGTAATTTTGCTGGACGGAGGTTGATGAAGTGATCAAAGGCAAAGCGAAGTTTTAGAAGTAATCCGCGTTCTAGAACACCGCTTGGAACTGTTGGGTCGCCAACAGCGCCAAGGAGAATTACATCGGCCTTTGCCAATTCGGCGATGACAGAATCTGGAAGGGTTTCGCCAGTCTTATGCCAGTACTTAGCGCCAAGTTCATAATCAGTCTTATTGAAGCTAACCCCATACTTTGCGCTAACGACGTCTAGAACTTTTAGACCTTCGGCTACTACCTCAGGACCAATTCCATCGCCACCGATTACTGCCAGATTAAAATTCTTAGACATTTATTATCCGATCAAATTAACTGATTGAACTTGGGTTGCGCCGGTCTCTTTCTTCAAATCTGATACGACAGCAGTTGAAACTGCAGAGTCAACGGTTAGCGCCATCAAGACTTCGCCACCAACTGCCGCACGAGAAACCTGCATTCCAGCAATATTGATTCCAGCCTTGCCTAAAGTATTTCCAACAATTCCAACAATTCCTGGGCGATCAGCGTAACGGAGGAATAGCAAGTTCTCAGTTGGAGCAAGATCTAATTCGAAACCATCAACTGCAATAATCTTTTCAACTTTGCGAATTCCCATCAAAGTTCCATTAACAATCATTGACTTACCATTTGGGCAAGCTGCATGAAGTGAAATGTAGCTTCGGTACATTGGTGATTCAGGGTCGTTATTCACAGAAGATTTCATTCCGCGTGATTCTGCAAGTGCAGGTGTGTTTACATAAGTAATGTCTTCAGATCCAGTTGAGATCAAAGCACCTTTAAGTGCACTTGTAGCAAGGATGGAAGCATCATGTTCTGAAATATCGCCACGCACCTGAACTTCAAAGATAGATGGAGTTTCGCCAGCTAGTGAAGTTGCAATCTGAGCCATCTTTTCAACCAATGGCAAACTTGGACGAATCTCTGGGTGAATTGCTCCGCCCTTAACATTCACTGCATCAGGAACCAGTTCGCCAGAGAGCGCTTTGCGGACTGATACTGCAACTGCAATACCGGCGCGCTCTTGTGCTTCGTCGGTTGAGGCTCCAAGGTGTGGTGTTGCAACAACGTTATCTAATTGAAAAAGCGGTGAATCGGTGCATGGTTCGGTTACATAAACATCCAAGCCAGCTCCGCCAACTCGACCTTCCTTAAGCGCTTCGTAAAGTGCGGTCTCATCGAGGACACCACCACGAGCGGCATTAATGATTCGAACTGATGGCTTTACTTTCTTAAGCGCTTCTACGCCAATTAAATTTGCAGTCTCTTTCGTCTTAGGTAAGTGAATTGTGATGAAATCACTAATTGTTAGTAATTCATCTAGTTCTACCAAGCGAACTCCGAGTTGCGCAGCGCGAGCGGGTTGAAGATATGGATCATAAGCAACTACTTCCATTCCAAAAGCTTGCATACGAGCCGCAACTAATTGGCCGATGCGACCAAAGCCAACAATTCCTAGAGTCTTTTCAAATAATTCGGCACCGGTGTACTTAGACCGGGCCCACTTACCATTTCTAAGTGCGGCATTAGCTGGCGCAATAAAACGAGCACTGGCAAGTAATAATGAGATAGCTAATTCAGCAGCTGAGACAATATTTGAAGTTGGAGCATTAACGACCATTACTCCAGCCGCAGTTGCGGCAGGAATATCGACGTTATCTAAGCCAACTCCGGCACGTGCGATAACTTTTAAACCCTTTGCCGCAGCAATTGCTTCGGCATCCATCTTTGTTGCAGAGCGAATAAGAACTGCATCAACTCCAGCACCAAGTGCGGCAAGCAATTGCCCACGATCAGCGCCATCGCAGTTACGTACTTCAAAATCTGGACCCAGCGCTTCAAGAGTTGCTGGGCTCAATTCTTCTGCAATAAGGACTACGGGTTTAGCCACGCGCAGCGACACCTTCCTGATAATCATCCTTGTTGTTGCCCTTTACCCAAGACATCATCTTGCGTAGTTCGCGACCAACAGCTTCGATTGGGTGTGCCTCGCCTTTTGCACGAAGTGATTTAAATTCTGGAGCACCAGCATCTTGGTCATCAATGAAGCGCTTTGCAAATGTTCCATTTTGAACATCAGCAAGAACAGCCTTCATATTTGCCTTAACGCTTGGATCAATTACGCGAGGACCTGAGATGTAATCACCATATTCGGCGGTGTCAGAAACTGACCAACGCTGCTTTGCAATTCCACCTTCGTACATCAAGTCAACGATTAGCTTTAACTCGTGCAAGCACTCAAAGTAGGCAACTTCTGGTTGGTAACCAGCTTCAATAAGAGTTTCAAACCCGTACTGAACTAGTTGTGAAGCTCCACCACAAAGTACTGCTTGCTCACCGAATAGATCGGTCTCACACTCTTCGGTGAAAGTTGTAAGGATTCCGCCGGCGCGAAGTCCGCCGATTGCTTTGGCGTAAGAAAGAGTTAATGGCCAAGCATTTCCAGTTGCATCTTGTTCAACCGCAACTAGAACAGGAACTCCACGGCCAGCTGTGTACTCACGACGTACCAAGTGTCCTGGACCCTTTGGCGCAACCATTGCAACATCGACATTTGCTTCAGGCTTGATGTAACCAAAACGAATATTAAATCCGTGACCAAAGAACAGGGCTGAGCCTGGCTTAAGGTTTGGCTTGATTGAATCGTTGTAGATATGACGCTGCACGTGATCTGGTGCAAGCAACATAACAACATCTGCTTCTTTAACAGCATCGGCAACAGAAAGAACGCGAAGTCCTTCTGACTCGGCCTTTGCGCGAGACTTTGAACCTTCTGCTAAACCAACGCGAACATCGACACCGCTATCGCGAAGTGAGAGCGCGTGAGCATGGCCTTGTGAGCCATAACCAATTACTGCCACCTTCTTTGATTGGATGATTGATAGATCGGCATCTTCGTCGTGATACTGGGTTGCCACTTTGTTACCTTTCGTCGGTTTACGGGGTTATCTAAAAGCTTGGAAATCTTGGGGTAATTCTATTTTTTATCGCTTATCTTCTGAAATCGAGCCGGGTTTTAAGCCTCGAGACATCGCAACTAAGCCTGATTGGACCAATTCTTTGATCCCATAAGGCTCTAGGACCCGAAGTAGGGCCTGAATCTTCTCGGCATTTCCTGTGGCTTCGATCGTCACTGCATCTTGCGCCACATCTACAACCTTTGCGCGAAATAGCTGGACTGTCTCTAGAACTTGTGAGCGAGTCTTGTCGTCCGTAGAAACTTTTACCAAGAGGAGTTCGCGTTGTACTGAACCAACAGAATCTAATTCAGTAATTGTTATGACGTTGATCAACTTGTCGAGTTGTGCAATAACTTGTTCGAGGGCGTGATCTTCAACATTGATAACGATTGTCATACGTGAGAAATCGGGATCCTCGGTTGGCCCAACGGCAAGAGAATCAATGTTGTAACCACGTCTTGAAAAGAGTGAGGAGATTCGAGCCAATACGCCAGGGCTATTTTCTACCAAAACCGAAAGTGTGTGATTCTTTCGGATTGATTGGCTTGATGAAGGTGAATCTGGATGTGATTGAGTCATTTTTATAGCTCCTGTGAATCCCAGATTGGTGCCAATGATCTGGCATTAACAATCTCATCATTTGAAGTACCAGCAGCAACCATCGGCCAAACCATGGCATCTTTGAAAACACTAAAATCAACAACTACTGGACGATCATTTATAGACATCGCCTTCTCGATTGTTTTATTTACATCTTGCGTTGTTTCACAAGCCAAACCAACACAACCCATCGCATCGGCTAACTTTGCGAAATCTGGAATGCGCTTTGAGTGGAGTTGGGTATTTGAATACCGCTCGTTATAGAACAAAGTCTGCCATTGACGAACCATGCCTAGGCTCTCATTGTTAATAACAGCAACCTTGATTGGAATGTTATTTAGAGCGCAAGTTACTAATTCTTGATTGGTCATTTGGAAGCAACCATCGCCATCGATCGCCCAAACAACTTTATCTGGCGCACCAACCTTGGCACCCATTGCAGCCGGAACGGCGTAGCCCATAGTTCCAAGACCACCAGAATTTAACCAAGT
>CANBVR010000007.1 GCA_947372965.1 Actinomycetota bacterium | reverse complement strand
GATGCCAAGATGTCAGGCCTTGCCGAGCAGATGGCAGTTGCTGGCCAGAATGTTAAGAGCGCACAGGCAGAAGTGGAGCGTGTGAGTGCTTCACTTGTAGAGGCGACATCACAGCGCACTTCTGATGAAGGCGACCTTGCCGCTGCGATTGCACAATTTGAATCACATCAAGAACCGGCTGAACCAGATTTAACTCATTTGGAAGATCTACGTTCCCAAGTTTCCGCTAGTCGCTCATCAGAAGTTGAAGCTCGACTCAACCTTCGAACACTGGAGGAGCGAGTTACAGCCATTGGGCAACGCGCACTTGCGTTGGAAAATGCAGCACAGCATGAACGTGAATCAGCAACTCGAGCTGTTGGTCGACGTGAACAACGAGCCGTCGCAGCCGTTACCGCTCAATCAATTGCAGATGCCGCTTATGAAGCGTTAATTCAAATCGAATCCTCAATCGCCAAGGCGGCAGCCGAACGGGAACGTCTTGAGATTGCTCGGACCGAACGCGAATCTGAAGTATTACAAATTCGTGTACGTGGTCGTGAATTAACCACCGAACTTGAAACTCTTACCTCAAGCGTTCATCGTGATGAGATTGCCCGCGCTGAACAAAGATTGCGGATTGAACAACTTGAAACTCGCGCAGTTGAAGAACTCGGAGTTGATGTCGCAACTTTGGTCAATGAGTATGGCCCAGTAAATGATGTACCGACTTTTGTTGAAGACGAGGAAGGAAATTTCGTTCCAGGAGATTTAATTCCATACCGCCGCGATCAACAAGAAAAGCGATTGACTCAGGCCGAACGTCAGCTAACGCTCCTTGGAAAGATCAATCCACTCGCCCTCGAGGAGTACACCTCCCTTGAAGAGCGCCTTCGTTATTTAGCGGAGCAGCTTGAAGACTTGAAGAAGACCAAGAAGGACTTGCTAGATATCATCAAAGAAGTTGACGATAAGGTCCAACAAATCTTTAAAGAGGCATACGACGATACCGCGCGCGAATTCGAAACTATTTTTGCTCGACTATTCCCAGGTGGAGATGGTCGTTTGATTATGACCAATCCCGAAGACTTAATGAATGCCGGAGTCGATGTAGAGGCACGGCCACCAGGAAAGCGAGTAAAACGTCTTTCACTACTTTCAGGTGGCGAACGTTCACTCGTTGCAGTTGCGCTCCTTGTTGCAATCTTCAAGGCCCGACCAAGTCCGTTCTATGTAATGGACGAAGTTGAAGCTGCTTTGGATGACACCAACCTTGGCCGCTTACTTGGAGTTTTCGAGGAACTTCGCGAGAAGTCCCAACTAATTGTTATTACTCACCAAAAGCGCACAATGGAAATCGCTGATGCCCTCTACGGTGTAACTATGCGCGGTGATGGCGTTTCTGAAGTTATCTCACAACGTCTTCGCGAATCTGACGCCTCTTAATTTCTTTAAATGGCACTCTTTAGCAAACTCCTTGCCAAAATCCGAGGTAGTTCTATCTCTTCGGGGGATTGGGAGGAGATCGAGCGCTCTCTGATTGAATCTGATTTAGGTGCCACAAATACGAAGGAAATTATTGAGCTTGCCAAGAAGGTTCGAAGTGACGAGATTGAATCGGCAATAACTGATGAATTACGTAAATGGTTAAGTGCCAATAGTCGCGATCTAGCGAGTAACTTTGATCGAGTCACAACCATATTAATAGTTGGAGTAAATGGGACTGGAAAGACAACCTCTTCTGCAAAATTGGTAGCTAATCTAAATTCGAAAAATAAGAAGGTAATTCTTGCTGCGGCCGATACCTTTCGAGCGGCTGCTACCGAGCAATTGCAAACTTGGGGTGAACGACTTGGCGTACGAGTGGTTATCGGCCCTCAAAATGGTGATCCAGCTTCAGTTGCATTCGATGCAATTACCAAGGCTAAGGAAAGCGGCTGCGAGTATTTGATTGTTGATACCGCCGGAAGGTTGCATACTAAATCTGGCCTGATGGATGAGCTTGGAAAAGTTCGAAGAGTTATTGAAAAAGTTTCACCAGTAGACGAAGTTCTATTGGTAGTTGATGCGACCACTGGCCAGAATGGAATTACGCAGGCAAAGCTATTCATGGAAAGCGTTGCGGTAACTGGCCTGATCCTGACAAAGATGGATGGCTCGGCCAAAGGTGGCGTAGCGCTGGCAATCGAGCGAGAGACTGGGATCCCGATCAAGTTCATTGGAACGGGGGAGTCGGCGGCGGATTTTGCCCCATTTGACGCGCAAAGTTACCTGTCCGGGCTGATTGTTAATTAATTTGTAACAAAAGGCGTAAAACTGTCACGCGCCTGAAACCAAAGTCAGCACTCTCTTGTAACCAAGTAAAGCCAATCTACTCCCATCTCAACGTCGAGTTCTTTATTCGGTCCCTTATTCAGGTTAAACGAAAGTGGTTAATTATGACTGATGTAGTTCTTAGCGCGGGCGATACCGCGTGGATGTTAGCGAGTACCGCACTGGTGCTACTGATGACCCCAGGACTTGCCTTCTTCTACGGCGGCATGGTTCGCACAAAGAGCGTTTTAAATATGATGATGATGTCCATGGTGACAATCGGAATCGTTAGCGTTCTCTGGGTTATTTATGGTTTCGAATTAGCTTTTGGTTACAAGGGCAAGTCAGCCTGGTATGGCGCAATTTCGCTGAGCGGATTGGGAAGTCAGGTAAATAATCTCACCAACAACGGTGGTGTTTATCCAATTCCAGTCCTCGTCTTTGCAGCTTTTCAGTTGATGTTTGCGGTTATCACTCCTGCACTGATCTCCGGTGCGATTGCTGATCGTACAAAGTTCCTTTCTTGGGGAATTTTCGTTGCTATCTGGACAACAGTTGTTTACTTCCCAGTTGCTCACTGGGTATTTGCATTTGGTAACAAGGTTGGCGACACCATCACAGGAGCTGGCTTCCTTGCCGGAAAAGGTCTTGAAGACTTTGCGGGTGGAACTGCGGTACACATCAATGCTGGTGCCGCTGGTTTAGCTCTTGCAATAGTTCTTGGAAAGCGCGTTGGATGGCGTAAAGAAGCTATGCGTCCACACTCACTTCCACTTGTAATGCTTGGTTCTGGACTACTTTGGTTTGGTTGGTTTGGTTTCAACGCTGGATCTGCTCTTGCTGCAAATGGCATCGCTGGACTTGCATTCATGAACACACAAGTTGCAACAGCAGGTGCACTGCTTGGCTGGATCTTGGTTGAAAAGATTCGCAACGGTCACATGACATCTCTTGGCGCCGCATCTGGTGCGGTTGCTGGACTTGTTGCAATCACTCCTGCATGTGCATTCGTTGCACCATGGGCCGCGGTAGTAATCGGCTTTGGCGCTGGCATCGTTTGCTCCCTTGCCGTTGGACTCAAGTACAAGTTCGGCTTTGATGATTCGCTCGACGTAGTTGGCGTTCACTTAGTTGGCGGAATATTTGGATCACTTGCAATCGGTTTCTTTGGTACCCACGTTGTAAACAGCGTTGGTCTAGATGGAATCTTCTATGGTGGCGGAACCGCGCTACTTGGCAAGCAGGCACTTGGCGTTGGCTTAGTACTTGCCTATTCATTCATCGCAACTCTGATTATCGGATTCATTATTGAAAAGACGATCGGATTTCGCGTATCTCGTGATGTTGAAGTTGAAGGAATTGACCTCAACGAGCACGCAGAAACTGCCTACGAAACCTATAGCTCATCACGTGGAGGTTCATCACTATGAAACTAATTACCGCAATCCTCAAGCCATTCAAGTTAGATGATGTCAAGAATGCGCTCCAAGCATTTGGCATAACAGGAATGACAGTTTCTGAAGCGAGTGGGTTTGGTCGCCAAGGTGGCCACACCGAGGTTTACCGCGGCGCTGAATACACCGTGGATCTAGTGCCAAAGGTTCGACTCGAGGTGCTCGTAGATAGCAAAGAAGCAGATGCTGTTATTGATGTGATCGTAAAGGCCGCATCAACTGGATCAATTGGTGATGGAAAAGTCTGGTCATCTCCAGTGGATGCAATCGTTCGCGTACGCACGGGAGAGCGTGGTACCGACGCAATTTAGTGAGGGCTAAATAGCTAGTCGCTACAAGTACGCTACGTAAGTGGGAACTCGAGAGCGTCGTGATCGATCGGATTCGGTTGATCGCGAGCTCTCGATTTCTTTTTCTAAAAGCGCAATAACTTTTCTAAAGGATCCAGGGAGCGTGGCCCTAACTGCCGTAGGTGGCTACGGTCGCGGAGAATTAGCTCCCGGTTCGGACTTAGATATTCTCATATTGCATGATGGCAGTAACAAGGCCGATGACCTTTCACAATTTATAAATGACTTTTTATATCCACTTTGGAGCGCTGGACGCGCTGTCGATCATTCAGTTAGAACGAGAGCGCAAACGCGAGATATCGCAGCAGAAGATATTCGGGTCGCTCTTGGTTTGTTAGATCTACGATTTATTCAAGGTAATAAAGATCTATTTGCCACAGTTGATGAAGATTCCCGTGATTCCTGGCGAAATAATCAGAAAAGAAACTTGCCAAAGCTGCGTGAAAGTTTAGAAGAGCGAGCCAATCGCTCTGGTGAATTAGCTTTTTTGCTGGAACCAGATTTGAAAGAAGCCCGCGGGGGATTGCGCGATATAAATGCGTTGCATGCCATAGAGGCCAGTGGAGTCGTTGCTGTCGCGCTTGAGCGCATGGCTTCTGGGCAAGCACTTTTATCTAATGTCCGCGATGTCTTACATGAACTAAGTGGTAAAACCAGAGATCAATTGCTTTTAACGGAACAAGATAAAGTTGCAGCAGAAATGGGCTTTGCTGATGCGGATGCCTTGATGTTGGAAGTTGCAAAGTCCGCAAGATCTGTTGATTATCTAATGGATTTAACTTGGCATCGCATTGACCAAAAGTCTGGGAAATCTTGGTTACGGAAAAAGAGTTCTCCGGAAGTTGCTCGGGGATTAGTTCTCGAAAATGAGGAAATTTCCATAAAACCTGGTTATGAAATTAGCAAAGATCCAGAGATTGGGCTTCGTGCAGCTGCAAGCGCCGCGCAACGAGGGGTGCCAATTTCAATTGATGCATGTATTGCAATGGCGGAGAATTTCACAGCGCTACCGACTCCTTGGCCAAGAAGTGTTCGAGAGGACCTGGTCTCACTTATCGGCGGTGGAATTGAAATGCTCCGAGTTTTTGAGGCGCTTGATCAGGAAGGTCTGATTGCAAAATGGATTCCAGAGTGGGCGCACGTTCGCTTCTTGCCACAGCGAAATGTGCTTCATCGCCACACAGTCGATCGCCATATGTTGGAGACTGCAGTGCGTGCGGCCGCACTAACTAGAACTGTTAAGCGCCCTGACTTACTTCTTGTGGGTGCGCTCTTTCACGATATTGGAAAGGGATTTGCAAATAAAGACCACTCAGAATATGGCGAGGAGTTAATCCTTCCACTTGCAAAACGGATCGGCTTTGATGAGGAAGATTGCAATATTTTGGGACTAATGGTTCGAGAACACTTACTCCTTTCAGAGGTGGCAACACGGCGAGATCTGGATGATCCAGCAACAATCGCTTTAGTTAACGAGAGAGTCAAAGATCCAGATTCACTGCAGTTGCTGCATGCACTTAGCATCGCTGATGGTCAGGCCACTGGGCGTACTGCATGGAGTGATTGGAAAGCCAGTCTTGTTTCAACTCTGGTAAATAAGTGCCTTGCTGCGATGTCTGGGACAAAACCCGTTGCCCAACCTGAACTCACGCCAAAAATTGAATTAACTGGAGAAATTTCACTTGCTATAGAGGAAGGCGATGGAATCTTTGAAATTGATGTCATCGCCCGAGACCAAGTCGGATTACTCTCGATTGTTGCTGGCGTTTTAAGTATCTGCCGATTGGAAGTGCGCGCGGCTAGAACTAAAACAACAAATGAGATTGCCGTTTTTCGCTGGACTGTCGCAACAGATCCCAATGTCGAGATGCCAAGTGAAAGTAAATTACTTGAACTTTTGCATAAAGGAATTCATGGGGAATTAGATATCGGGCGAAAGATTGATGAGCGAGTGGATAATTATCGCCGCAATCCAGGAATCCCAACACCCCCACCTGTTGTGACCGTTATGAATGACATCGCAACTAGCGCCACGGTCGTTGAAGTCAGAATGCATGATCGACCAGGTGTTCTCTATTCGGTAGCTAAGGCAATTTCACGCACTGGAGTAGATATTCGAGCGGCAATAGTTTCAACGTTAGGAGCCGAAGCCTTCGATACGCTTTACGTAACTGACGTTGCCGGCAATGCGTTGACTGAAGCGCAAGCACGATTATTGGCAAACCAAGTTGAGAATTTACTAAATACTTATCTTTAGTACGCTACCGCTGTGTTCGACAACCTAGCCTCCAAATTCTCCAGCGCCTTTTCATCACTTCGAGGCAAGGGACGACTCAAATCTGGTGATATCTCTGAAATAGTGGCTGAGATTAAATCAGCGCTTTTAGATTCCGATGTGGCAATAAGTGTTGCCGAAGATTTCACGCAGAAAATTCAAGAACGTGCCGAATTGGTACTTGATGAGGTAAATAAGAGCACTAATCCATCTCAAGCAATTTTCAATATAGTCAATGAAGAGTTAATTACAATCCTCGGTGGTTCTGCAAGACGTATTCGCTTTGCTAAGAAACCGCCAACAGTAATTCTCCTAACAGGCTTGCAAGGTGCGGGAAAAACTTCTTTGGCAGGAAAGCTCGCAAAGTATTTAAAGGATCAAGGAAATACTCCACTACTTGTTGCCTCTGATCTCCAGCGACCAAACGCAGTGACACAACTTCAGGTCGTAGGGGAGTCGGTAAAGGTTCCAGTTTTTGCTCCAGAGCCTGGAAATGGTGTTGGCGACCCAATTCGGGTGGCAAAAGATGGAATTAAGTTTGCCCAAGATAAGTTACATAACATTGTAATTGTAGATACAGCCGGACGCCTTGGCGTTGATGCAGAACTGATGGAGCAAGCGAAAAAGATTCGCGATGCTATCGAACCTGATGAAGTCTTATATGTAGTCGATGCAATGGTGGGCCAAGATGCTGTTCGAACTGCTCTTGCTTTCCAAGAGGGAGTCGGCTTTGACGCCGTAGTTTTAACAAAATTAGATGGCGATGCCCGAGGTGGCGCCGCACTCTCGATAACTCAAGTAACCGGTAAGCCAATTATTTTTGCTGCTACGGGTGAGAAAGTTACCGACTTTGATCTCTTCTACCCAGATCGCATGGCATCTCGCATTCTTGGCCTTGGCGATATTCAAACGCTCGCAGAGCAAGCAAAGAACGCCTTAGATTCTGAAACTACTGCAAAGCTTGAAAAGAAATTTGTTGAAGGTGAAGATTTCACCCTCGATGATTTCCTCGCCCAATTAGAAGCAATGAAGAAGATGGGCTCTATGACCAAACTTCTGGGAATGATTCCTGGCGCAAATTCCGGTGCGATGAAGAAGCAACTAGAACAATTTGATGATTCAGAATTGATAAAGACACAGGCGATAGTTCAATCCATGACGCCACTTGAGCGAAACGATCCAAAGGTTCTTAATGGATCTCGTAGATCTCGAATCGCAAAAGGAAGTGGTCGTGAAGTTTCAGAAGTAAATTCTTTAGTTGAGCGATTTACTGGGGCGCAGAAGATGATGAAACAGATGCGGACTGGAAAAGGTGGAATGACACTTCCGCCAGGGATGGGTGGCATGGGTATGCCAGCGGCGCCAATTAAGAAGCAACAAAGCCAAAGTAAGAAGAAATCACGCTCAGGAAATCCAGCAAAAAGAGCTCTCGAAAGCTGACCGTACTCGATTTTGGATCTACCCCTATCGCTGGCAGAATTGGGCATCTGCAAGGGGCCCTCTACCCCCAAGCGATCGTGGCAAAACCGACACGATAAAAACCTAGGTTTGAAATTTAAGTAACGCTCCCACTGTTGCTTTGAATTTTGAATCGACTAAAACAAGGAGAAAGCCCTAGTGGCCGTAAAGATTCGTTTAATGCGTTTTGGAAAGATCCGTACTCCACATTTCCGTATTGTGGTTTCAGATTCACGTGCAGCTCGTAACAGCCGTGCAATCGAAGAGATCGGTCGTTATTCACCAGGATCAGAACCTTCACTTATTGAAGTTAAGTCTGATCGTGCGCAGTATTGGCTCGGAGTTGGTGCACAACCAACCGAAGCTGTTGAAGCACTTCTAAAAATTACAGGTGACTGGCAAAAGGCTAAGGGCCTTCCAGGAACTGAAGGAACTCTTAAGACAATTGCAGAGAAGCCACATAAGCGAATCGCTTACGAAGCCGCTGTTAAGGAAGCAATGGCTGAGCCAGCTGATGGCGCAACAACCTTAAAGAAGAAGGCTGCAGATAAGCTTGCTGCTAAATCTGCACCAAAGACTGAAGAAGTTGCTGTCCAAGCTACTGAAGAAGTTGCTGATGTCCAAGCTACTGAAGAAGTTGCTGAGGCAGTGGTTCCAGCTGAAGTTGCTGCGGTAGAAGAAAACTTGCCTGAATCTGCAACCGAAGAAGCTGCTGAATAATTATGATCGACGAGGCTCTAGAGCATCTAGTTAAGGGAATCGTAGATAATCCTGCGGAAGTTGTAATAACTACCAAGGATCATCGTCGTGGCACAACTCTTGAAGTTCGTGTACATCCAGATGACATTGGCAAGGTAATTGGCCGTAACGGGCGTACCGCTCGTGCACTTCGTACAGTCGTTAGCGCAATTGCTGGACGTTCAGTTCGCGTAGATCTTATCGAGGCTGACGAGGCTCGTTAAAAGTGCTTCTAGTCGTGGCCCGAATCGGGCGCGCACATGGAGTTCTAGGTGAGGCGACAATTGAAGTTCGCACTGACCAACCAGAAGATCGGTTTTATGTTGGTTCTGTCTTACAGACAGAGCCAACATCTTTTGGGCCACTAACAATAAAATCTGTTCGCGATCACAATGGAATCTTGTTACTTGGGTTTAATGGAATTGATGATCGAAATCAAATCGAAAGATTAAAAAATGTCCTTCTTCTTGCTGACATCGATATCCATGAAGGTTCAACAGAGGACGATTTCCACGTACAAGAACTTCTCGGTTGCCTGGTAACGACTCATGATGGCATTGATCTAGGTCCGGTGACTGATGTGATTAATCTTCCTGGCCAAGATGTTCTTGCTGTTGATTACAACGGAAAAGAAGTCCTAATTCCCTTTGTGAAAGCAATAGTTCCTGATGTCGATGTGAAAGCTCAAAAAATTGGTGTGGTTTTGCCAGACGGGTTATTAGATGAGTAATCGCTTTGATGTAATCTCAATCTTTCCGGAGTATTTCGCACCGCTTGAACTTTCCCTTATCGGAAAGGCAAAGAGCGCTGGATTAATCTCAATCGGAATCCATGATTTAAGGGCACAAACATCAGACGTTCACGGTTCGGTTGATGACACTCCTTATGGTGGCGGAGCTGGCATGGTGATGTCAGCAGAACCTTGGGGCAAGGCGATTGATGAAGTTGTGGCCACTAATCCCAGCGAAATTCACGAACTAATAGTTTTGACGCCAGCAGGGGAGAAATTCACCCAGAAGTTAGCTAATGAATTGGTTAATTCGAAACATTTAATCTTTGCTTGTGGCCGCTATGAAGGAATCGATTCTCGTGTAACTGATTTCTACAAAACGATGCCAAACTTTAAGGTTCGCGAAGTATCTATTGGTGATTATGTTTTGAACGGCGGGGAAGTGGCGACACTTGTAATTATGGAAGCCATTATTCGACTAATTCCAGGAGTGATTGGAAACCCATTGTCGCTTGATGAGGAATCACACACCTTGGCCGATGAAGCAGGGACCCTTGTCGAGTATCCGAATTACACAAAGCCGCAAGAATGGCGTGGATTAAAAGTCCCAGAAGTCTTGCTTTCAGGAAATCATGCGCTCATTGCTGAATATCGAAAAGAGCAAGCGCTTATAAGAACCAGAAATTTGGGGAAGTAACTCGCGAGTAACCCATGGTGGTGGGGTAAGTTCCACCTATGGCAAGCATTGATCCAAAGATTCAGTCTCGATTAATTCGAGATCTCGAACCTGATGTGGCAGTTGAATTAGAACGTCACATGAAGATCGCCAAGGATTGGTACCCACACGAGTATGTCCCATGGAGTGAGGGGCGCGATTTCGCTGGCCCACTTAATGGCGATGCATGGGAAGCAAAAGATTCTAAATTAACTTCGATCGCTCAAGATTCGCTGGTACTTAATTTAATGACGGAAGATAATCTTCCGAGCTACCACACCGAAATTGCTCTCTCTATGGGCCGTGAAGGCGCGTGGAATACCTGGATTAACCGTTGGACTGCCGAAGAGGCTCGTCACTCAATAGTTATTCGAGATTACTTGATGGCAACTCGTGGAGTAGATCCAGTCGAACTTGAAGATTTGCGTATGGCGCATATGCAAGTTGGCTATGAGACTCCATATGACAACGACATGTTGCACACTGTTGCCTACGTATCATTCCAAGAACTTGCGACTCGAATTTCGCATCGCAATACCGGTCGAATCGCTAATGACGATATTGCAGAAGGTATGTTGGCGCGAGTTGCCCTAGATGAGAATCTCCATATGCTCTTCTACCGAAATCTATTAGGTAAGGCGCTAGATCTTGAACCCAATGCGGCTATGGTGGCAATCAAGGATGTTGTAACTAACTTCCAGATGCCTGGTGCTGGAATGCCTGGTTGGGGTCGAAAGTCAGTTGGAATTGCTTTAGCCGGAATTTATGATCTCCAACTTCACTTAGAAGATGTTGTGGCTCCGGTACTTCGAGCTTGGAATATTTTTGAGCGCACTGATCTCACTGGCGAAGGTGAAGCGGCTCGAACTGAACTCGCAGAGTACTTAAAAAGAGCACAGGAGGATGTAAATCGCTTTATTGAAAAGCGCGATACCCACTTTGATCGCCTAATTGCGCGAGGCCAAGAGCCGGTTCACTTAGATCGACAAGTTTTAGACCGCTAACTCACAGCTTTCTACTTTTTATGGGAATAATCCCGACACGCCGTCGGTTGATTAGGCATAAGGGCGCTACATAAGACAATATCCGCCCTAATGGAGCAATCGTCTTGATTGCCTTCATAAGTCTTTGATTCATTAGTGAAGGAGGTGCCATGGCTACCGATTACGACACACCGCGAAAAACGGATGAAGAATTACATGAAGAATCTCTTGAAGAGCTAAAAGCTCGTCGCGCAGATGCTCAATCTGGTCAAGTAGATATTGATGAAGAAGAAGCGGCTGAGAGTCTAGAACTTCCTGGCGCTGATCTTTCTGGCGAAGAGCTAACGGTTCGCGTTGTTCCAAAACAAGAGGATGAGTTCACTTGCTCTCGATGCTTCATGGTTCATCATGCGACTCAACTTGCAAAGGGTTCTGGTGCAAGCGCAATTTGTACCGACTGCATTTAATGATCGGCTAGGTCTAAGACCTTAATTAATTCATTCGCTCTATTGGTGCTAATCAACCAGTAGGGCGTTTTATCTTTGGGATCACGAATATCGGCTCGCAGACCATCTTTACACCAAAAACGTATTTCTAGATAGGCCGCGGGGTCGCTATTAATTCCTCTTGAAGACCTAAGTTCGCTTCCAATTAGAGTTTTGAAATTATGAATATAGGCGCGTTCGATAGCAGCTGGTCCGACAATCAGCCAGCCTTTAGTAACCGTAACCCAAAGAGTCGAGGCGATGGAGGAGTAAATAATTAAAGCAAGTAAAACAATTCCGGAAATTATCGTAATTTCTATTGAGAGCGCAGCCCAGATCGCAAGGTCGAGGGTGGCGGCCATAAAGAGTGCAAAGGCCCAAAGCCAGATCGGCCAGGTAATCTTTTCTTGATAGAGCGCGACACCGTAGTTCATATCGCGATGTCTTTTTGAGTTGCGCACCCTGCGATCTTACTTGAAGTAGGCTTACATCATGAGTCGCATTCCAAGCACAATGCCTCCAGAAGGTGCGCAAGTTCCACCTCGTCATCCAAAGGCGCCTAACCCAGGAACGAAAATTCCATCGCACTACGGACATTGCTTTGGTTGTGGTGATTTACATCCAACAGGGCTACATCTCGTTGCACATGCTGGTGATGGTCAGAATTTAACTGCTGTTTTTACCGTTACTGAAAATCATCAAGGTGCTCCCGGATTGGCGCATGGTGGTTTACTTTCACTGGCTTTCGATGAGGCACTTGGAAAGTTAATGTGGCTGATTCGTTCACCGGCCGTCACTGCAAGGCTAGAAACTGATTTCCTACTTCCGGTTCCAATTGGTTCGCAATTACATATCTCCGCTGAGATAACAGGACAAGTCAGCCGCAAGGTTTATTGCTCTGCCGAAGGGCGCTTAAATTCCCCTGATGGGCCAGTAGCGGTAAAGGCATCTGCACTATTCATCGTTGTGCCAATGAAGCACTTCCTTGAACAAGCTCCGAAGGAATTTATCGAGCACGTTACATCCCATCCAGAACTCCTAGCTTTCGTTGACCCAGAATTCGACATTAACCCATGACGGTGCAGGTTTTAGTAACTCGGTTAGATAGCTCAGTTCCACTGCCGAAATATGCAAAAGCAGGAGATGCGGGCGCTGATTTGGCCACGCGAATTGATTTCACTTTGAAGCCAGGAGAGCGCGCCTTAATTCCGACTGGAATATCTATTGCACTACCAAATGGTTATGTCGCCCTTGTTCACCCACGCTCTGGCCTAGCAATCAAACATGGAATCTCTATGGTGAATACACCTGGAACTGTTGATGCTGCATATCGGGGAGAGCTAGCAGTAATTCTAATAAATCACGACCCACTCGAAGCTATCTCTTTCAAAAAGGGCGATCGCATCGCACAATTAGTTATTCAACAGGTAGAGAAAGCAGAGTTTGTTGAAGTTTCTTCACTTCCTGGAAGCGACCGTGGTTCTGGTGGATTTGGTTCGACTGGAAAGAGTTCCTGATGCAAGCTGAGGATAAAGATAAAGTAATAAGTGCCCTCGGTGGAACTAAAGGAATAATTGACTCAACAGTACCTTCACTTGTCTTCCTGATTGCCTTCAATGTAAATCACAATTTGCGCACCTGTCTTTACATTTCACTCGCAGTAGCAGGAATTCTTGCAATCTGGCGCATAATTCGCCGGGACACATTAATTCATGCAATCTCTGGATTCGTTGGAATTGCTTTCTGTGGTTGGTTTGCCTGGAAAACTGGATCAGCGAAGAGTTATTACGCGCCTAGTCTTTGGAAGAACACTGGGTTTGGACTGGCTTATTTGATTTCGATTTTAATTCGCTGGCCGCTAATTGGAGTAATGCTTGGACCAATTCTCGGTGAAAATTTTGCTTGGCGTAAAGATCCAAGGCGAGCAAGAGCGTATTCGCAAGCCAGTTGGATTTGGTTTGGCCTTTTTGCAATTAGATTGCTGATTCAAGTTCCACTTTATAAGGCGAATCAATTGAACGCTCTAGGAATTGCAAATGTCTTTCTCGGATTCCCACTTTATCTTGTAACTCTATGGGGAACTTGGATGGTTATTCGCTCTGTGCCGGTTACAAAAACAAAGAACTAATTAGCAATAAAGCAGTTCTTTAGTAAGTCTTCGGCTTGGGCTGTTGCAATAAAAATTAGTTCATCTCCAGGTGCAAAGAGATCATGTGCGTGGGGAGAAATTACATGCCCATCTCGGACGATCGCAGCAAGTGTCGCATCCTCGGGAACCTTAATTTCTTCAACGCTCTTGCCAATACAAGTTGCAGAATCAGGCAGTGTAATTTCGACCAAACTTGCTTCGCCCTTTTGAAGAGTGAATAGTCGAACTACATCTCCGACCGAAACGGCCTCTTCTACAATTGCCGAGATAATTCGAGGGGTAGAGACGGCAACATCAACGCCCCATGAGTCATCAAACATCCATTCATTTTTCGGATGGTTTACTCGTGCGACAACTCGCGGAACACCATATTCCGTCTTGGCTAATAGGGAGGCAACGAGATTTACCTTGTCATCACCAGTTGCAGCAATTAGAACCTGGCAGGTATCTAGCTTTGCATTATCAAGGGAAGATATTTCACAAACATCAGCCATCAACCATTCCGCCGTCGGAACGCTCTCCATCTTTAGCGCCTTTGGATCTCGGTCGATCAAAAGTACATGATGTCCGTTTTCTAATAGTTCGCGGGCAATTGAACGACCAACGTTTCCAGCTCCGGCGATTGCAATCTTCATCTCTTATGCCTCATCCGGTGATTTGGCTAGCGCAAGTTCTACGCTGGCGAGAGCTTTATCGGTAACCATCACGTGAACTAAGTCGCCCTCTTGAAGGACTGTATGTTCAGTAGGAATCATTCCCTCGCCAAGGCGAGTTACAAATGCGACTCTGGCATCTGTTGATTCTTCAATTAGGGAAACTGGCTTTCCAAACCAATCGGCGTGAAGGTGAACTTCACAGAGTTGAACTACTCCGCTGGCATCGCGCCATTCAGAGCGAGAACCTTCTGGCGCCAAGCGTCGAATTATTTGGTCAGTAGTCCAGAGCACAGTTGCAACGGTTGGGATTCCAAGACGTTGGTAAATTTCTGCGCGGGCTGGATCATAAATTCTTGCGACAACATTTTGAACTCCATAAGTTTCGCGAGCCACGCGGGCTGCGAGAATATTTGAATTATCACCATTTGAGACCGCGGCAAATGCATCTGCCTTCTCAATTCCAGCCTCAAGCAAGATATCGCGATCGAAACCAACACCAGCGATCGTCTTTCCGCTGAAGTCTGCCCCTAATCTGCGAAATGCCTCACGAGTTTGATCGATAACTGCGACTGAATGACCAGCGGCTTCTAAGTCCTTTGCAAGACCTGCTCCGACGCGACCACAACCCATAATGACTACGTGCACGAAGTACAACTTACACCCATTAAGTTCCTCCTATGGAATCAAACGCGGGCCAAAATCGAGAATCACGAGATTTGAAGGTCGGCGATCGCGTAACTGTTGATATTGGGCCAGTTGCCCACGGTGGCCACTTTGTTGCCAGACATAACGGCCAAGTTATTTTTGTCCGCCATGCAATCACCGGCGAAAAGGCCCTTATAGAAATAACTTCTACCTCGGCAAAATTGGCGCGTGCCGATGCAGTTGAGATTATTACTCCATCGAAGGACCGCGTAGTTGCACCTTGCAAATATGCAATTCCAGGTGGATGTGGCGGATGCGATTTCCAGCATGTGGAAATTAACGCCCAACGGGAATTGAAACGCTCTGTGATCCGAGAGCAGTTCTCCCGTCTAGGCAAAATGGAGATTGATTTAGATGTCGTTGGAGTGGAACCAGAAAATGGATTGCATTGGCGTACGCGAATGGATTTTTCGATAGGAAAGAATGGAAAGCCGGGGCTCTTTTCTTCTCGAAGCAATGAAGTTACAGAGATTGATAAGTGCTTAATTGCTGTTGAGGCGATTAATGAATCTGAAATCTTTGCCCGTACATGGAAAGGCGAAGATCGCCTCGAACTAAGTGTGTCGAATTCTGGTGAAAGAAATCTAACTCGTGGTGGTCGCTCGCTCGCTGGCCCAACACAACTTCATGAAGTTGTAGGGGAGCACACCTATACGATTTCACCAACATCGTTCTGGCAGGCACATAAGAACGCACCACAAACTCTTGTTAAGTTAGCTCTAGATTTAATGGCGCTTCGCCCAGGTGATCATGCCTGTGATTTGTATGGCGGCGTCGGTCTCTTCACGGCGCCAATTGCCGAAGATGTTGGCGATATAGGCCGAGTTCATTTAATTGAATCGAGCCATCGTGCGACTCAAGATGCGTTAAAGATTTTTGATAAAGCCAAGAATGTTCAAATTCATTCTGGTCGCGTTGAGCAAAAATTACCACTCGTTAAAAGAGCAGATGTTATTTTGCTAGATCCACCTCGCACTGGGGCGGGAGAGATGGTCATCAAGGAGATGCTTGCAAAGAAGCCTCGCACCATCGTCTATATTTCCTGCGACCCCGCATCCCTGGCTCGCGATGCGCGGACCTTGGAGAATGGCGGATATCACCTAGATCACATAGTTGGATTCGATCTCTTCCCGATGACCCACCATATTGAATGTGTCGCCCGCTTCACTCGCGACTAAGATAGCGGCGTGAGCAAGAATTCATTTGATGCAAAGACCACGTTAGAAGTAGCCGGCGCTAAGTATGAGATTTTTGATATCTCAAAATTGCCTGCAGCTAACTCCCTTCCATTTAGCTTAAAGGTACTTCTCGAGAATTTACTTCGAACTGAAGATGGCGCAAATATCACCGCTGCTCAGATTCAAGCCCTGGCAAATTGGAATCCTGATTCCGAACCCGACACTGAAATTCAATTCACCCCAGCTAGAGTCATCATGCAGGATTTCACCGGCGTTCCATGCGTTGTCGACCTTGCAACAATGCGGGAGGCAATCGTTGAACTTGGCGGAGATGCTTCTAAGGTAAATCCACTTGCACCTGCCGAATTGGTAATCGATCACTCAGTCATCGCAGATAAGTTCGGAACTAAGACATCTTTTGAAGAAAATACTGATATTGAATACGAACGAAATCAAGAGCGTTATCGCTTCCTTCGCTGGGGACAGACCGCTTTTGACGAGTTCAAGGTAGTTCCACCAGGCACTGGCATTGTTCACCAAGTAAATATTGAGTACCTTGCTCGGGTCGTAATGACTCGTAACGTTGATGGTGTTATGCGTGCCTATCCAGATACGGTAGTTGGTACGGATTCACATACGACCATGGTTAACGGTCTTGGTGTACTTGGCTGGGGCGTTGGCGGCATCGAAGCCGAGGCAGCACTTTTGGGGCAACCCGTATCGATGCTAATTCCTCGCGTTGTCGGATTTAAACTAAACGGTCAGTTGCCGGTTGGAACAACTGCAACAGATTTGGTTCTTACAATTACTGAAATGCTGCGAAAGCACGGCGTTGTTGGAAAGTTTGTTGAGTTCTACGGTCCTGGCGTGAGTGCACTTCCTATGGCCAACCGAACAACAATCGGAAATATGTCGCCAGAATATGGATCTACCTGCGCCATATTCCCAATTGATGAAGAAACCATTCGATATCTATCACTTACTGGTCGCTCCGATGATCAACTTGCACTAGTTGAAGAATATGCAAAGCGCGTTGGTCTCTGGCACGACCCAGCACACACTCCACGATTCTCAGAAAATCTCGAATTAGAACTTTCAACAATTGTTCCTTCTATTGCTGGCCCAAAGCGTCCGCAAGACCGAATCTCACTAAGTGAGGCAAAAAGTTTATATGAGAAAGTAAGCCCTACTTATTTCTCAGATAAGACTTCTAAGTCAAGCATTCCGGTCTCAGTAAATGGTCGCGCAACATCAGTTCAGAATGGCGCCGTTGTAATTGCATCAATAACTTCTTGCACAAATACATCTAATCCAAGTGTCATGATTGGAGCGGCGCTTCTTGCTAAGAAGGCGGTCGAGAAGGGTCTTACTAGCAAGCCGTGGGTTAAAACAACGCTGGCTCCTGGTTCAAAAGTTGTTACTGATTATTACGATAAAGCTGGCCTGACTACCTATATGGAGAAACTCGGTTTTAACCTCGTCGGATATGGCTGCGTTACATGTATCGGAAACTCCGGTCCGCTTCCGGTTGAAATTAGTAAGGCAATAAACGAGAACGACTTAGCTGTCTCAGCGGTCCTTTCTGGAAACCGAAACTTTGAAGGCCGCATCAGCCCAGATGTAAAGATGAATTACCTTGCTTCACCTCCGTTAGTAGTTGCCTATGCTCTAGCTGGAACGATGGACCACAACTTCGAATCTGATCCAATTGGAAAAGATCAAAGCGGTAATGAGGTATTCCTTGCAGATATTTGGCCAACTGCCGCTGAAATTCAAAGCGTTATTGACTCTTCAATTTCCTCTGAGATGTTTAAGAAAGATTATGCAAGCGTCTTTGAAGGAGATCATCGTTGGAAGTCACTTGCTACACCTACCGGTAAAACTTTTGAGTGGGATTCAAAATCCACTTATGTTAGAAAACCTCCATACTTTGAAGGTATGCCGCGTAATCCAAAACCGGTTAGTGATATTTCAGGGGCGAGAGTCATGGCAATCTTGGGTGATTCAGTAACTACTGACCACATTTCACCAGCAGGAAATATTAAGGCAGATTCTCCAGCTGGAAAATATTTGGCCGAACATGGAATTGAGCGAGTTGATTTCAATTCATACGGTTCACGCCGCGGAAATCACGAGGTAATGATTCGTGGAACTTTTGCAAATATTCGCCTGAAGAATATGTTGTTAAACGGCGTTGAAGGAGGTTTTACTCGAAACTTCTTAGCCAATGGTGAGCAAGCAACTATTTATGATGCTTCTATGGCCTATCAAGCGGCAGGAATTCCGTTGGTTATTCTTGCTGGAAAAGAATATGGATCCGGATCTTCACGAGACTGGGCAGCAAAGGGAACAGCTCTTCTCGGAGTTAAGGCAGTAATTGCCGAAAGCTTTGAACGTATCCATCGTTCTAATTTGATTGGAATGGGAGTTCTTCCATTGCAATTCGCTCCAGGAACAAATGCGCAGAGCATGGGCCTAACAGGTGAAGAAGTATTCTCAATTACCGGAATCGAAGCGCTCAACACCGGAAGCACTCCAAAAACGGTAAAGGTTGTGGCGGGAGATAAGAGTTTTGATGCGATCGTAAGAATTGATACACCTGGTGAAGCTGATTACTTCCGCCACGGGGGCATCATGCAATATGTTTTACGATCACTACTTTCAGACTGATTGGAGTATTTGATGTCTAAACGGTTGGAATCTTTGAAGAGTCCTTCTGACTTGGCTAAATATTCTTACTCTGAATTAGATGATATTGCCCAAGAAATTAGAGATTTTCTTATTGAGAAAGTTTCAAAAAGTGGTGGCCACCTTGGTCCAAATTTAGGCGTCGTTGAATTGACGATGGCAATTCATCGAGTCTTTCAATCACCAATAGATGTAGTTCTTTTTGATACTGGCCATCAAAGCTATGTTCATAAAATTTTAACTGGCAGAGCAGATGGCTTTGATAAGTTGCGCCAACGCGGTGGGATTGCTGGCTATCCCAATCGTGGTGAGAGCGAGCATGATGTAATTGAAAACTCACATGCATCGACGGCGCTTTCTTGGGCTGATGGCGTTGCGAAAGCCTTTAACGTCAGGGGTGAAAGTGATCGGACAGTTGTTTGCGTAGTTGGTGACGGCGCACTGACCGGCGGGATGGCATGGGAAGCTCTAAACAATATTGCTTCAAGTGAAAATCTCCGTTTGGTAATTGTTGTTAACGATAATGAACGGTCCTATTCGCCCACTATCGGTGGTCTTGCTACCTACCTATCTACTCTTCGCACGACAAGTGGATACGAGAAATTCCTCGACTGGGGAAAAGGTGTTTTGGAGAAGACTCCAGTTGTTGGTACGCCAATTTATGAAACGCTTCATGGGGTTAAAAAAGGTATAAAAGATATTGTTGCTCCTCAAGGAATGTTTGAAGATCTCGGGTTAAAATATTTTGGTCCTGTAAATGGTCATGACATAGAAGCGCTAGAGCACTCCCTTGAACAAGCAAAGAGATATCGCCAACCTGTAATAGTTCATGTAATTACGGAAAAAGGTCGCGGCCATGCACCTGCCGTTAATGACGAGGCTGAGAAATTTCACGCGGTTGGGGTAATTGATCCCGAGACTGGCAAGCCAATAAAGAAATCTGATCCAAGTTGGACCTCAGTATTCGCAGATGAAATCGTTGCCATAGGTCATGAGCGCGAAGATCTTGTTGCGATCACCGCGGCAATGCTTGGGCCGACCGGATTAGAAAAATTCCAGAAGCAATTTCCAGATCGTACTTTTGATGTCGGAATTGCCGAACAGCACGCGACTACTTCCGCCGCGGGCATGGCATTTGCCGGGCTGCATCCGGTCGTAGCTCTTTACTCAACATTCTTAAATCGTGCCTTTGATCAATTGCTTTTAGATGTTGCACTTCATAAAGCAGGGGTGACCTTTGTTTTAGATCGAGCAGGAGTTACCGGCGATGATGGTCCTTCACATCATGGGATCTGGGATTTAGCAATCAGCGGAATTGTCCCAACCCTTCACGTTGCAGCGCCGCGAGATGGAGCCAGACTTCGCGAAACTTTACGCGAAGCACTTGATATTTCTAACGCTCCTTCATTAGTACGATTCCCAAAAGGTGCAGTCGGCGTTGATATCCCAGCTTTTGAACGACGGGATGGAATTGATGTCTTGTATCGCGGTGAGAGCGCTGATGTCTTATTAGTAAGTGTTGGGTCGATGGCAGCGATGAGCGTTGAAGCTGCGGCTCAGGCTTATCGTGAAGGAGTTGGCGTTACCGTGGTCGATCTGCGTTGGGTTAAGCCACTTCCTTTAAGTTTGATAACTATGGCTCAAAGGTACAAGAGTGTGGTTGTAATTGAAGATGGCATTAAGCACGGTGGAATTGCCAGCACAATCTCAGAGCTATTTCGAGAAAATGATCTACAACTTCCAATTCATTCAATTGGGATCCCGCTTGAATTCATTGAACACTCAAAGCGTGGAGAGATTCTTAGTGATCTAGGCATAACGGCCCAACAAATCACCCAGCAACTTGTTTCTTGGAGTATTCAAAGTAGCCAGTTAAAGGATGATTTATTTATTGAAGCGAAGCAACCCCGGGTTGATGAAAACGAGAACCGCAAACCTTCTCACTAATTCCTTCACGATCTAGATACGGCAAAATTCCACCTAAATGCAGAGGCCAACCGCAGCCAAGCAACATACATAAATCAATTTCGGCTGGGGTAGCAACAACACCTTCATCAAGCATCATCCGCGCCTCGGAAGCCAGGGCAGTTAAAGCACGGAGCCTAACTTCTTCGCTGGTTGAAGCTTTATCTCCTTGCTTTAGAAGTGCCACTGCTGCTGGGTTAGGCGAAAGCGCCCCGCCTTCATCTTTAATGTAGAAAGTTTTTACATTCTCTTTAACGAAAGCTTGCATCGTTGGGGATATCTTGTATCTCTCACCAAGATTGGCGTTGAGAGTTTCCGCTACATGGAGCGCAACTCCAGGACCTACAAGACCAAGAAGTTCCAGAGAGGTCATTGGAAGTCCAAGTGGTTTCATCGCAGCATCAGCAACCTCCGGTGAAGTTCCTTCATCGATTGCGTCGGTGATCTCGCCCATGAATCTAGTAAGTAATCGATTCACAACGAAAGCGGGGGAGTCCTTCACAATGACCATCGTCTTTTTTAACTCTTTGCCAACTGCAACAGCAGTTGCAGTGGTTGCATCATCAGTCGATGGGGTACGTGCAATCTCAAGTAACGGCATAACAGCAACGGGGTTAAAGAAGTGGAAGCCAATTACACGTTCGGGGTTCTTAAGGCCTTGCGACATTTTAGTTACTGAAAGAGATGATGTATTTGTAGCTAGTACGCAATCAGGGGAGATGATCGTCTCCAACTCCGCGAAGAGCGCCTTCTTTAATTCAAGCTCCTCAAAGATTGCTTCGATAATAAAGTTTGCATCCGCAAATATCTTCTTATCTGTTGAGCCTGTTACTAAAGTTTGGAGCCTGGCCGCAGTTTCAGGGCTCATGCGCTTTTTCTCTACAAGTTTTGAAATCTCACTCTGCATATAGGAAAGTCCCTTATCAACGCGCTCTTGATCCAAATCGGTTATGACAACTGGACATTTGAGATTTCGAACCATTACAAGTGCCAATTGTGAAGCCATTAGTCCAGCGCCTACTACGCCAACTTTCGTAACCTTTCTAGCAAGTGCAGGCTTGGGTGCTCCTTCAACTTTTTTACGCTTCTTCTGGATTAGGTTAAAGGCGTACAAAGAGGCACGAAGTGGGTCGCTCATCGTTAATTGTGCAAGGGCTTTATCTTCAGCATCAAAACCTTCGCCGAGCGAGTTCTTACGTGCAGCGGCTATTAATTCAAGTGCCATCCGAGGCGATGCGATATCTGCGCCACCATACTTTTTGGTGATGGCCGCCTGGCCGGTTGCGATCGCCTTATTCCAAGCGGCATCGTCACCGATAAAATCTGTTCGTTCAATCTTTTTGTCGCCATTCAATACCTGCGCCGCAAAGCGAATTGAATTTTCTAGAAAATCTGCCGGTTCAAATACAGCATCTGTTACTCCTAATGCCAGTGCATCTTTTGACTTAAGCATTGTGTTGTTATTGAGGGCATTTAAAATAATTACTTGAACAGCTCTTTCTGGTCCGATCAATTTAGGCAAAATTGTCGCGCCACCCCAACCAGGGACTAGGCCTAGGAAACATTCTGGAAGTGCGCTAAATGTTGTTGTGGCCATAGTGCGGTACTTGCAATGTAATCCAACTTCTAGCCCACCGCCCAGAGCCAAGCCATTTATAAATGCAAACGTTGGTTTTTTGCCCTCACCTAATCGGCGAAATACATCATGTCCAAGTTTGCCGATAGCAAGAGCTTGGGATTTATCGTTTAAAAACGAGAGCGCCGATAGATCTGCTCCGGCAGCGAAAATAAATGGCTTACCCGTAATTGCAATTGCCAAAGAACTACTCGCCTGCGCAGCTGTTATTGCATCATTAAGCGCCGCAAGTGATTGTGGCCCAAAGGTATTCGGGCGGTTGTGGTCCATGCCGTTATCAAGTGTTATTAAAGAAAGGGAACCCTTAACCCCAAATAGGGATAGATCAACTTCGCGCAAAAAAGCCTGTGTAACGACTTCTTCTGGTGCACCTTGTGGCAATTGAATATCAACCATTATTAGGCCCCTTTCTTAAAGTTTGGGTTCTCCCAGATAACGGTGCCACCCATTCCAAGACCGATACACATTGTTGTGAGTCCGTATTGAACTTCAGGATGTTCTTCAAAAGCGCGAGCCAGGTTCAAAATTAATCGAATTCCTGATGAAGCCAGTGGATGGCCAACTGCAATTGCGCCACCATAAATATTAACTCGCGAATCATCATCAGCTATTCCGAAGTGATCTAGAAATGAGAGAACTTGAATTGCGAAAGCTTCATTAACTTCAAAGAGTCCAATATCTTCAATCTTTAAGCCAGCTTTTCCTAGAGCTTTAATTGTTGATGGAACAGGTCCATAACCCATTATCTCTGGCTCAACACCGGCAAATGCAAATGAGACCAACTTTGCTTTTATTCCAAGCCCAAGTTCTAGAGCTTTTTCTTCACTAGCAAGAATTGCTGCAGTTGCACCATCGTTAAGTCCTGATGCATTTCCAGCGGTTACTCTTCCTTGCGGTCTAAACGGAGTCTTTAAGCCCGCTAGACCTTCCAAAGTTGTTTGTGGCCTTGGACCCTCATCCATTGTTGCAAGTCCATAACCAAGTTCGAGCGAGCGAACGGCAACCGGAATTAAATCGCGTTGGATCTTTTGCACCTCGTAAGCAGCGGCAGTTTTTAACTGTGATGCCAGTGCATATTTATCAGATCGCTCTTTTGTCAAATGTGGAAATTTATCGTGAAGCCGTTCCGCAGTTGCGCCCATTGCAAGTGCATCTTGATCTACTAATTTCTCTGCCAAGTAACGAGGATTTGGATCCATTAAATCGCCCATTGGGTGGTTGCCCATATGTTCAACGCCACCGGCTATTGCGATGTCATATTGGCCAAGGGCGATTGCACCAGCAAGTGTTGTCACAGCTGTCATCGCACCCGCGCACCAGCGATCTACTGAATAACCTGGAACGGTATTTGGAATTCCAGCAAGAAGGGAGACGCTGCGACCAATATTCATTCCCTGGTCACCAACTTGTGAAGCCGCGGCAATTGCAACATCATCAATACTCTTTGGATCTACCTTTGGATTTCTTTCAAGCAGACCGCGAAGAACGCGAACCATAATGTCATCGGCGCGCGTGCCTTGATAGAGGCTTCCGGCTTTTCCAAAAGGGGATCGGACTGCATCTACTAATACGACTCTTGAGCTCATGCTCGTAAGGTTACTCGCGAGTAGGTTAAATTGGAACTGTTAAGCGTTAACGCTTTGGGCTAAAGCCTGGCGCTTCTTGGCGCTAGTGCTGAGACCGAGATAGATGCGCAGGGTCGGGACGAGGAAGGCGGCCCAGATCGCAAGTTGGAGCCAAGTAATTCGCGTTCCGATGCCAATAGTGCCTTCGAGGATCGTTGTGATAACTGAGTTTGAGCTCTGCCAATTCCAAGCATAGGCGTTTGCGCCTGGGAGGGCTCCGAAGTTTTGAAACTCGTTTATGCCATGGGATAGAACACCGGCGGCGATGACAAGCAAAATCGAACCCGTGACTGTGAAGAATTTTCCAAGATTTATTTTTAAACTCCGGCGATAAACCGCTACGCCAAGAACGATCGCAGTTGAGATTCCGAGGATTAAACCAACCGAAGGCGCAGAGTCACTTGAGACAGATTTAAAGTTGGTAAAAACAAAGAGCGCGGTTTCAAGCCCTTCTCGTGCAACTGCGAAATAAGCAGCCAAAACCAAGGCAATTTTGCCCATTGGAAGTGCGTTAACTATCTTTCCATGAAGTTCATTTTTTAAACCGCGCGCATTGTTCTTCATCCAAAAGACCATGAAGGTGACTAAGGCGACGGCAGCTAATGAAGTTGTTCCTGCGAATATTTCTTCACCGCGAACTGAGAGGTTTGCTGAAGTGAAAGTTAAGAAGGCGCCAAAGATAAGGCTTGTTGAAATCGCAATTGCAACGCCAGTCCAGAGAAGTGCAAGGGCTGATTTGCGATTAGCGCGGTGCAGGTAGGCGACCAAAATGCCGATGATCAAGGCGGCTTCCATGCCCTCACGAAGGGCGATTAGGTAGGTGCTCAACACCCCATAACTCTACGACTTGGGTCTTGAATTAAGCAACTTTAATGTTGCGTAATTAGTCACTTTCTCCTGGCTCGGCCTCTTGATTATCTTGACTATCAAGAGCCTTTTCTGTGACCAGGGGCGTAGTTTGCCCCAAAGCAGCCTCTAAAACGGGTTTAACGAGCCTAATCTGCCATGGCCTAACACCTAGCTCGCCAAGGTTAGATTCGATGAACTCTGCGTGATTTGCGCTATCTGCAGGAGGTTGCTGCCAGCAAAGTCGGCGCAGCGGTTCTGGGGAGATGAGGTTTTCGGTAGGCATGGCATTGTCTTCGGCTACCTGTGAAACCCCGGCACGGGCATGTGTGATTCTGGCATAGCCCAAAGGATTTCGTTGCTCCCAAATCTTTACCGGAGGCAAGGCGTTGGATGGAATTCGCCCCTCTGGCAGTTGATCTAGCGGCAGCTCGGTAGCCCTTTGAAATATCGAATACCAAAGTTCGTAGGGGCCATCTTTAAGTCGAGAACGCTTACTGATTAGCTTTTTGAAATCTCCAAAACCATTGGGACGTTTTGTTGCGATCTCAACCAAGGTCTCATCATTAAAAACTCGACCCGGAGCCAGATCAATTTCTCGGGCATATTCATCACGGGCAAACCACAGGTCGCGGATGATCGCTAAGTTCGTTCGATCTTTAACTTTATGCATGCCAGAAGTACGGCGCCAAGGATCTTGCCTTGGGGGATTAGCCGGGGCAGCCAAAATAGCTGCGAAATCTTGCATCGCCCAATTTAATTTTCCTTGTTCAAGTAAAAGATGTGCGACTTTATCGCGAAGTTCTATCAGAAGTTCGACATCGAGGGCGGCATAAACTAACCACTCTGGACGTAACGGCCGTAGCGACCAATCAACTGCGCTGTGTTCCTTTGCCAAAGTTATCTCGAGCAAACTTTCTGTCAATGGTCCAAGACCAACGCGCTCGCAACCAGCGATTCGACCACCAAGTTCTGTATCAAAAATTATTTTTGGTTCGATTCCAACTTCACGCAAACATGCAAGATCTTGCGTGCTTGCGTGAATAATCCACTCTTCATCCCCAACTCCATCGCTAAGTTCTTTCCATAACTTAGTTGGACCAACTGCAATAGGGTCAATTAAATGCAGTCCGCCGCCGGTTCGCTTAATTTGAATTAAATAGGCCCGAGCTGAGTAATGGTAGCCAGATGCGCGCTCAGCATCTATTGCTATCGGTCCTGTTCCACTTAGAATTTCCTTGACTACCAATTCCAATTGAGATTCATTCTCAATGAGTTCTGGAATCCCCCCGGCGGGTGCAATTAACGGTTCTGGCATATTTTCAAATTAATTAAATTACAGATTTACTTCGTGAGGCGCCGCTATTTAGACCAAGTTGAGTAACACCCTCTGGAATTGGTGCAAGTCCAGCTGCAATCTCAAGTAATTCAATCCAAGCTTGAATGTGGCTTGCAATATTGCTTCCATCAGTTGGAGTCCATGATGCTCGAACTTCGAGTTCACTATCTTCATCGCGATTTTCTAAAGTTCCAAATGATGCACTTGCAACGCGAGTAACGGTGCCACTTGGTGCGAGAAATTCGCAATCATTGCGCTTTAGGGATTCCATCAACCAAGTCCAGCCAACATCGCAAAGCAAGGGATCGGAAGCCATCTCAGCATCAATCGCAGCGCGAACAAATGTTACGCAACGAAAATTACCAGACCATCCTTCTTGTCCACTTGGATCATGTAGCAATACAAATCTTCCAGTTGCTGCATCTTCTAAAACATCTGCCGTTAGCGCAAAAGCAAAAGGAGCCAATTTTTGTGGTGCGGGAACTTCTTCGACAAGAATTTCATTTCTAGCTTTAATTGCACGAATACTTGCAACAATCTCATCGAAGGGGATTTCGCGAGTGATAGCCATCTGTAAAGGGTAAGGCTCACTTGGGCCAGATCGTTGTAGGCGCGAGGTCGTTACGTTAGCCTTGCGAGGATGGCCACACTTCTAGCGTTGTTTTCTAGCGTTCTTTGGGGAAGTGCAGACTTTTGCGGTGGCTTGCTTACGAAAAAATATAAAGCGTTTGCGGTTACGGCCATGTCGCAATTTTTTGGGCTAATTACTGCCCTCGTGATTGTGGTTGCAGCCAATGGATATCGGGCGCCAACCCTTGATTGGAACGGTTACTTCCTTCCAGGTGTACTAGCTGGGATTGCTGGCTTTACCGGGTTAGTCTCGTTCTACTCCGGACTATCAACTGGGCGCATGGGAGTTGTATCTCCTATAAGTACTTTAAGTACCTTAATTCCACTTGTGGTCGCATTTGCCGGAGGAGAACGCCCTCGAACAATTCAATTTGTTGGAATCTTAATTGTTCTTATCGGAGTCTTTTGTGGTTCAGGTCCAGATATCGTTAAAGGTTTGCCTATGAAACCCTTGCTATTCGGACTTGGCGCAGCTCTTGGATTCGGTACTGCACTTTCTTTGATGGCGCAAGGATCTAAAACCAGCGCGCTGCTAACTATGACTTCGATGCGAGTTGTAACGGTGACCATCGCAATTCTTGTAGCAATTAAGTTTCGTTCGGTCGGTGGATTTAAAAGTAAAGACTTATCTCTTCTAATATTCATTGGGATTACAGATTTCATGGCCAACTATTTACTTGGGGTTGCAACAACCAAAGGTCTTGTTTCTATTGCGATGGTTCTTGGCTCTCTCTTTCCAATGATGACCGCTCTACTCGCATTTAAATTTTTGAGAGAGCGCTTACATAAGGTTCAGTACCTTGGAATCTTTTTGGCGGTAGTTGGAGTAAGTCTTATCTCTCTCTGACAAAGTGCCAGAACTTATCTCCAGATATTTCTTCACAAGACTTTTCATGAAATCCAGATGTTAGTGATTTCAAATTGATGGCATCAGTACCGCCAATTTGTTGGGTTTGAGTTATAAAGAGTTCGTCAATCACATCCCCATCCAATAATTCCTGGAGCAATTGCGCCCCACCCTCGACCAATATCTCGCTTCCAAAAACTTCGAACTCATCACCAATTCGCATAATCGCTTCGAGCGGTGAAATATTCCAGATGTGAGCAAGAGGGTTATTTCGCACTCCTTTTGGAATTTGATTTGATGCACTGACTATTACAAGTGGTACCGGAGTCTTGGAATATGGCTCATTACGCGCGGTGTTACCGCCGATCAAAATCGTGCTCGACTTCTCTCGTAGAGCATGGAATCGAGAGCGATCTAACTCAGAGCTAAGGGTTTTTGATGAGCCCTCGAGCACCGTGGCGCCGTCAGATCCGATGACCAGATTGGCAATTATTCGCATCAGGGAAGGGTAGCCACCATTTGATGTCAGTGGTGGAGGCTACATTTCGATTCATGATAATTGATTGCCAAACCTGTACTAAACGAGAAATAGCTTGCGCAGATTGTGTTGTCACGGTCCTTATGCAAATACTGCCTGCTGGTGAGATAACCCATAACCACGCACAAGCAATCTCTGTATTGTCTGAGAAAGGGCTAGTTCCACCGCTTAGATTCGCTCAGTAATTGCCCCCTTTGTTACCCTTCTGAGATGAATTCACGCAGAGTGGCAATTTCTCTTGCCCTCGCAACGCTTCTCACTTCGCTTGTACCGAGCAGTGCGAACGCTGCGCCAAACTTGCAAGATGTTCGTGACAAAGTGCGAATACTTCAACAAGATGCTTCAGCCGCCGCAGAAGCTGCCCAACAAGCCCAAGTCGATTTGAATCGCCTAACTTCCCAACTCGCCTCCGTTAAAAGACAAGCCGATGCAGAGGCAAAGACCGTCTCAACATTTCAAAACTCACTTGGCGCAATTGCTCGGGAACAATATAAAACGGGCGGAATGAGTCAAAGTATGGAACTTCTTTTTTCCTCTGATCCAAAGTTATTTTTATCAGCTGCCGGTTCTTTAGATGCTGTAACCAAACGGCAATCCCTGCAACTTCGCCGCTATAGCGTTGCCAAGCAACGTTTAAATGCAACTTCATTAACTGTTAATGACAAAGTTGCACTTGCAACAAAGGCAAAGGCTCGTTACGAGGCACAAAAGGCGGCGGCTAACGACAAACTTGCCCAAGCTCAAAAGTTATTGGCCTCACTTACCAAGGCTGAACAAGCGCGCCTGGCAAAATTAAATGATGACCAGGAAAATGCCGATCAAGCAGCTTCGCTAGCCGAAGCATCTCGTTTAAATCTTGGCTCTGGTCGTGGCGCCATGGCACTTCGTTTTGCCTTGAAACAAATTGGTGACCGTTACGTCTTTGGCGCAGCGGGAATGGTTTATTGGGATTGCAGTGGTCTAACCATGCGCGCTTTTGCCACCGCCGGCGTTTCATTGCCACACTCTGCCGCAGCCCAAATGAGTTATGGAAAATCAGTTCCTTTCGACAAATTAAAACCAGGAGATCTAGTCTTCTTTGGTCGTCGCAGATATGTATCGCACGTCGGTATCTATTTAGGAAATGGTCGCATGGTCGATGCACCTCACTCTGGGTCGAGAGTAAAGATTGAAAATTTTGGAAGATCATTTGGCAGTGAAGTTTTCTATGGTGCCCGCCGTATCTGAGCACCGCCCGATTCTTCTAGTTACAAACGATTTAGGACCTAGAGCCGGCGGTATCGAAACTTTTATCCTCGGTTTACTTGGAGAATTGAAGGGAAGTGAGATTGTTATCTATACCTCAACGCAATTGGGGGATAGCAAATTTGATCAGGAGTTGGCGCAAAAGTACGGAGTAAAAGTTATCCGTGATAAATCAAAAATTCTTCTGCCAACCCCTCGCGTAACACGTGCGGTCAAAGAAGTTATGGCATCCCATAATTCAAAGGTTATTTGGTTTGGCGCAGCAGCTCCCTTGGCATTCATGGCACCATCATTGCGACTGGCGGGAGCCGAGAAGATTGTTGCAATAACTCATGGCCATGAGGTTTGGTGGTCAAAAGTTTTTCCATTTAACCTTGCTATGCGTCGTATCGGTAATGGGGTAGATGTCCTGACCTATCTTGGAAGCTTTACTCGTGAGGCAATGAAAAGCGCGGTTGGCAGCAAAGTAAAGTTAATCCAGATTGCGCCAGGAATAAGTATTGATCACTTCGTTCCAGGGCCAAAGCCAATAGATTTAGTCAATCAATATCAACTAACGAGACGCCCGACAATTATTTCCGTTGGAAGGTTAGTCCACCGTAAAGGGCAAGATAAATTGATTCAAGCTCTTCCGAAAATTATTTCGAAGATCCCAAATGTCGTTCTCGTTTTAATTGGTACTGGACCATATTTAGCTCACTTAAAAGGACTGGTTAAAAAGCTTGGCTTGGAGCAAAACGTTATTTTTCTTGGGCGCTTAACTTATGATCAACTTCCAGTCCATCTTCTACTTGGAGATCTCTTCATAATGCCTTCCCGCTCAAGATTTTTCGGATTGGAAGTTGAAGGGTTAGGAATTGTTTACCTAGAGGCTAGCGCTTGTGGTTTACCGGTAATTGCTGGTGATTCTGGAGGGGCTCCCGACGCAGTAAAAGTTGGAGAGACTGGATACGTTGTGGATGGAAGAAGTCCGCAGGCAATTGCAGATATTGCAATCAAAGTTTTGAGTGACCCCGAGTTGGCAAAGCAACTTGGTGAAAACGGCCGAAACTGGGCGCAAGAAAATTGGAGTTGGAAACTTTGGGGCCGTAAGTTTGCTGAACTATTGGCGCTTTAAAAGTCCAACTTCTAGCGCAACTGCAATCGCTCCAGTTCGATTATTGACTTCTAGCTTTCGATAGAGCGAAGCGCAGTGTGTTTTAACGGTTGCTTCGGTAAGGAATAGGGAAGTGGCCATCGTTTTGAAGGTCGCCGCGCTTGGCAAAAGTCTCAACACTTCCAGTTCCCTTTTAGTTAAATCGTATGACTTAGCGCTTCGACGCTGCTTCTCTTCCAAGATGGAGGCAGGAAAATTTAGAATGTTTTCTAGGGAAGTTCGTAGAGAACTTAAGTGTTGATTGGTCGGAAGCGCCTTTACTTGGTTTTGTATAAGTGAAATCAATTCTCGAATTGAAATTGAAAAAATTGGCGCCTTCACATCCGCAACACCAGTAACTTCTTCACGCAGAAGTTCAAGAAGGCTCGTTATTTGCGATTGTATTGTTCGTAGCTCAGAGCGAACTCTATTTTCTAACTGCTCATCACCGATTTGAGAATCAATCGCAAAGGAGATTGTTGAGAGTTCTTCAAAGAGATCATCATGGAGATCTCTAATTAGGCTCACGAAAAGAGCGCTTCGATTTCGCCAGCAAACTCCTTTGCCACGATATGTCGCTTGACTGACATTTTGGCTGTTAATTGGCCGCCGGCAATTGTGAAGTCGGTAGGTAAGATCGTGAACTTTCTAATGGACTCGGCACGACTTACCGCTTTATTGGCTTCATCCACCGCGGTTTGAATCACTCCTATTAAATCTGGATCATTAGTTAAATCTGAAATAGTGGCGCCATCTTTCTTATTAGCAACGATCCAACTCTTTATTGCATCAGGATCGATCGTTATCAGTGCAGCAATAAATGGTTTGTTATCGCCAACTACAAGGCACTGGCTAACAAGTGGATGAGCACGGACTCTGTCCTCTAGGACTGCGGGCGCAACGTTCTTTCCGCCAGAGGTAACAATTAGTTCCTTCTTACGACCGGTAATTGATAGGAAGCCATTTTCATCAATTGCTCCTAAATCGCCACTTCGGAAGAAACCATCTTGGGTAAAGGCTTCGTTATTCGCGCCATCATTTTGCCAATAGCCGCGCATCACAATCTCGCCCTTAATTAATACTTCTCCATCATCACCGATTTTCACGGTAGTACCTGGAAGTGGTTTCCCAACTGATCCAACTCTTTGCGCCGTCGTTAGATTTAAAGTTGCTCCGGCAGTTGTTTCGGTAAGTCCATAACCCTCAAGAATATTTACCCCTGCGCCGCGATAGAAGTGACCCAAGCGCGAACCTAGTGGGGCGCCACCAGATATCGCCGCTTCAACTCTTCCACCAAGGCCTGTACGAATCTTTGAGAAAACTAATTTGTCGAAAATTGCATGCTTAATCTTCAGACCAATAGAAATTTTTCCAGAGTCAATGCCTTCGCTATATGCGATTGCAACAGCTGCGGCCTTTCTGAAGATCTTGCCTTTGCCAGCAGCATCTGCTCTTGCCTCAGCTCCGTTGTAAACCTTTTCAAAAATTCTGGGAACAGCGAGGACGAAAGTTGGCTTGAAGGAAGCTAAATCAATTGGAAGACGAGTGATGTCACCGCAGTGAGCCATATGGAGTCCTGCTGTGATTGCACCAACTTGAACCATGCGACCAAAGACGTGAGCAACTGGAAGAAATAGCAGAGTCGATCCGCCTGGTTTTAAAAATAAATCACTTGCGCCCTGTACGACGTTTCCGCATTCAGAGAGGAAATTGCCATGAGTGAGTTGAACTCCCTTTGGCTTACCAGTTGTACCAGATGTGTAAATAAGAGTGGCAAGAGATTCGGGTGTAATTGAATTACGGCGACGATCGATTTCAGAATCTAGGACACCTCGTCCACTGTCGTTTAATTGAGCAAGTGCGCCATCAGTAATTGTCCAAACTGTCTTCACACTTGAAGTTAGGGCAGGCTCGGCGATTTCGCGAAGTTGTGGCGTCTCAACAATGATTCCAACCGCTCCCGAATCCTCAAGAATCCATTGCACTTGTTCAGTCGATGAAGTCTCATAAATTGGAACTGTCACTGCGCCGGCATACCAAATTGCGAAATCTAGAACTGTCCATTCATATCTTGTCTTTGCCATCAAAGCGACACGATCACCAACAGTTACACCCGCTGCAATAAATCCCTTTGCCGCACTTATTACTTCAGACTCAAATTCGCGAGCACTAACTGGTTGCCACCCTTCGCCAAGTGGTCTAGAGAGAATTATTCGATCTGGTTCATTCTTTGCTCGCTCGCTAACTAGATTGCTTAGATTGCCTGATGTTGCAGGCGGGACGAGTGCTGGGACGCTGTATAGATCCATGGCACCACGCTAGTGCGCGGATGGGGGAATTTTCTATATTTTTGCGGGTAACCTTCGTACTTATGAGCGATATTTCTAAGAATTCAATCGAGATAGACGCACCGGCAGATGCCGTACGCGAAACCCTATTTGCCATTGAGGCCTACCCAACTTGGTCGAAAGCTACGACTTCTGCATCAGTAGTTGAAAAGGACTCCCAAGGTCGTGCAACTAAGGTAAAGATCGGCGTAAATGCCGGCGTAGTTAAAGATAACGTCGTTTTAGATTACGACTGGAGCAAGGCCCCAGATAAAGTTTCCTTTACCTTTGATGATGCCGATCTTCTAACGGATATGTTCGGATCATTCACAATTAAAGATAATGGGGATGAGACCACAACGGTTACTTATGAATTAACCGTTGCCCTTTCAATGCCAGTTCCCGCAATGATGCGACAAAAGCAGGAACGAACCACAATAGATTTGACGCTCGCGCAACTGAAGGCAAAAGTAGAGGCTTAATATTTTGGCTAATTCAAATCTTGCTATTGGCGTCGATGTTGGTGGAACTAAAGTATTAGGTGGTGTTGTCGATGACACCGGTAAGATTTTGAAGACACTTCGAAAAGACACTCCGAAAAGTGGCGGGGCAGATCTCAATAGAGTAGTTGCCGAAGTAGTTCTTGAACTCCATAAGGAATTTTCCACAAACGGCGTCTGCATAACTGCGCCGGGTTTTGTCTCTTCAGATCGAAAAACGGTATTAGGTGTTCCAAATATTGTCGATTGGGATCAGCGCAATCTTCACTCGGAATTAAAAGAGTTAACCGGGTTGGACTGTGTAATAGAGAATGATGCCAATGCCGCTGCTTGGGGCGAGGCAAAGTACGGCGCGGGAAAGGGTGTTTCGCACTCAATCATTCTCACAATTGGAACTGGAATTGGCGGGGGAGTCATCATGAATGATGAGCTCTATCGCGGGGCTAATGGTTGCGCAGCGGAATTTGGACATATGCGAATTGTTCCCGATGGTGAATTATGTGGATGTGGCGCAAAGGGATGTTTCGAACGATATGCATCTGGAAGTGCGCTGATGAGACATACTGAAATAGAAATTGCTGCCGACCAAGCCCAAGGAAAAGAACTTCTATCCCTTGGCGATGGAACTCTTGCTGGCCTTAAAGGTGAGCACATAACAACTGCAGCACAGGGCGGCAATAAAGTTGCCCTTAAAGCGCTAACAATTACTGGCAGCTACATTGGCCAAGCTATCTCCTCGTTAAGTGTTTTATTTGATCCGAAAGTGGTTGTGATCGGTGGCGGAGTCGTCGATGCCAGAGACCTACTTCTTGGACCGGCTCAAAGGGCGATGGAAGAGACCATGCCATTTTTTGGAAAGCATCCTCTGCCGCAAATCGTTGCGGCGAAAATGGGCAACGAGGCTGGATTGGTTGGCGCCGCTGATTTAGCTCGCCGTTAAATTTATTCAGGTTCCTCAATTTCAAGACCAGCAACAATTGCTTCAAATTCGGCATCGATTAACTCACGCTGATCCATCTCGTCGGCAGATTCACCACGAGAGAGTTCACCGCTTAGGACCTCTTCAATAAAAATGAGGGATTCTTCTGTCAAAATTTCTGCCTCATAGTCAAGCGCGACGTTGTGAAAGGACTCTTCAAAAATTACTTCGCGGATATCTACTGAAAATACATTGTCAATTATCGTCTCACTACACACCGGATGCACAACGTGGTCATTTACAGAATAAGCAACCATTAAAGGAAGATCTATCAAATAGAGGTCTCGCTCGACAATTCGCCACAACTTACGAAGTGAATTCAAAGCTCTAAGTGGAATTTTATTGTAGGTGTGCTTTGGCGCGCCCGGTTTAGCCACATCGGTATCGCCACCAGGAAGTGTGGGCAGAAACTTTGAAATCACTGGAAGTAGGTGAAAAATTTTGCGTTCATCATAGATTGAGGCATTCAATAGAATTAAGCCATCCATTTCAGATCCGCGGATCTGAGCTAACTTAAGTGCGAGCGCTCCGCCCATCGAAAATCCGGCGACGAAAACGCGATCACATTCACTTCGCAATTTAATAAATTCATCCTCGATGCAGGCATACCAATTTTCCCAAGTTGTTTTATTCATCTCTTCAGGAGTTGTTCCATGTCCGGGTAAACACGGGGCGAAAACTGTTAATCCCGCATCATTTAAAGATTGCGCCCATGGTGCAATTGAAATTGGAGAACCAATAAAGCCATGAATCATGAGAACGCCAGTCTTGCCACCGCGAAGGGTTAATCCAGCACTGTTTGGTAGATCACTCACGCTCAGATGGTGCCATATCGGGGCAATAGCCCCTAAATTATCCTCCTAGGCTTACTCGGATTTATTTGGGGGTGATGGAATGGTTTATCAAGCGTTGAAGTCCTTCTTGATCCCCATCCTCACACTTCTCTTCCGACCAAAGGTCACGGGCCTTCGTAACGTTCCGCAAAATGGCCCAGTCATCATCGCCTCAAACCACCTCTCATTTAGCGATTCGATCTTCATGCCACTTGTGGTTCCGAGAAAAGTAACCTTTCTTGCCAAGAGTGAATATTTCACATCACCCGGCATTAAAGGCTTTATAAAGAAAATTACCTTTATCGCCCTCGGCCAAGTTCCGGTTGACCGCTCGGGCGGTCGCCGAAGTGAGGCCGCGCTTCTTACAGGTTTAGATTTGCTCTCCAGCGGAGCGTGCATTGGGATTTACCCTGAAGGAACAAGATCACCAGATGGAAAGCTTTATAAAGGTCGTACTGGTATCGCACGTATGGCGATTGAATCTGGCGCAGCAGTGGTTCCAGTTGCGATGTTCAACACCGCTGAGATCCAACCAACAGGTCAAGTAGTACCAAATGTTCGCCGCGTTGAAATGATATTTGGCGAGCCAATGTACTTCGAAGGCGACACTTCTGATCTAAAAGTACTTCGACAAATTACCGATGAGATTATGAATAAGATTCAAGAGTTATCTGGTCAAGAATATGTAGACATTTACGCCTCAGAAGCAAAGCTTCAAATTCAGAAAGCGCGTCGCGAAGAGATTAAGGCTGAGCGGGCCGAGAAAGCCAATGAAGCTAATAAAAAAGGAAAGAAGAAGGAGTAGTTAGAGCTCGGCCAGAATATTATTTCTGGTTTCAATGTAGCGGCACTGTTCGCAATTATCTTTTGATGGCGGACATTGGCCAGAAATCATCTTTATAAATTCCGTTAGGCGCGTGGCAATAAATGCCGGATCACGTTTTGTTGGGTACCAAGCGCAGGAAAGTTCCATTCCGAAATTCTCATTAGATTTGCCACGAATTTTCACTGGCGCCCAAACTAGAAGACCTGCTGTGGAAATTTTCACCGGCGCATCTTTAGCTGGGTTTTCTAAGGCAAATGCGTAAGCTTCTAGCTGGGCGGCGTAGAACTTGCTCTTATCGCTCTGCTTGGCTTGGAATTTACAATCAACAATTCCAAAAGTTCCATCAGGGTGTTCCATTAAAAGGTCATACTTACCGCGGACGGCAAATGGAGTTTCGATCCCGTCAACCATAATTGGTTTTGAAACAACCCAGCCTGCATGCTTGTGCACTTTGCCCTCGGGCATATCCGGGTGCATATCAATCGAGCTCTTGCCAATATAAGAAAGCTCTTGCATCTCTGCGAGATCTCCCACCAAAGGCATAGTGAGTGGAGCTTTTACTTGGTGGTTGTAATAGAGCCAGAGGCAGCGGTGGCAATTATCCCAACCGTAGGTAAGGTCACTTGGACTAATGAAGGCGCGCGCATTTGGGCCTAATTCCATCTTTGTCATGGCGCTAGTCTGCTAGAGGCCACCGACATTAAAGGGGATTAAAGGTTGTGAATCGCCGAGGCGAGGGTAAATAAACCCAGACAGATCATTACAACACCACCTGTAACTCGCATTCGAACCAGACGCTTCACATCGGTAGCAAGCCAGTTTCTAATCGTGCCAGCCAGAAGTCCCCAACTCCCGTCAGAGACAAATGCAATTACCGTGAAAATAGCTCCTAGAAGTAAGAGTTGGGCGGTAACGCTGCCGCGTTCGCGATCGATAAATTGCGGCAAGATTGCGGCAAAGAAAACCAATGCTTTCGGATTTAAAATGCCAACAAAATAGCCTTCGCGAATTGATTTTCGAACAGTTGGTTTTTCATCACCTTGATTTGTCATATCTTCGGCATGGACCTGGCTATGGCGGATGGCTTGTATTCCAAGATAGACAATGTAGGCACCGCCCAGAATTTGTACTGCGTTAAATGCTAGAACTGAACGTTGAAGGATTGGCCCCAAGCCAAGGGCGACGATGATTGAGAGCGAGAAGCTTCCTAGAACATTTCCCAAAACAGTCGCAACGGCAGTAGCTCGACCCCAGGCAACTGCTCGAGCGATAACAAAGAGAACGGATGGTCCCGGCGCCAAAATGATAATCACGGCGGCAATTACATATTCCCAGATTCGCGTAGGGACGATCAGATGCATTAGCGAAGGATAATCGATTTAATTAGAGAAGGCCCCGACTCTTGCTTGAAGCAGGAGTCGGGGCCTTTCCTCACGGAGAGATGAGGCTTAGATGACTGAGTCGGTCTCAGCGCGACGCAAGTGAGCGAAACCCATTAGCGCGAGAATCAAGAACAAGACTCCGCCTGCAAAGGTTACGTAGCTTGCGATCATTGCAATGTTTCCAAGGACGCTAAATGCATATGAGAAACCTAGAAGTCCACGGAGAGTTGAACCCATGAACAAGGTTGTGCGTTGTCCACCAAGCGCTCCAACCTTTGCCGCAAGGGCAGCATCTGTTGGAGTTGCTTTCAACTGTGCGTTTGCCGCCAAGAATTCACCAGAAACTTCTTCATAAACTTTTCCGCCTGCAACGCCTTGCATGTGAACTTTGATGTAATGGTTGGCAAAGACGTTGGCTTGATCGCCAGTGGTCATAACCTGTCCGGCGTATTTAGCCATAGCTTTTTGATCAGCTGCTGGAAGGGCCTTGAATCCACCGCTATCTGCTGCTGGGAAACTTACCTTTTGCTCAACGAGTTGCTTCTTCACTTCGCCAAGTGCGAAGTTTCCGCCCCATTGCAAAAGTACGCCAGCTGAAATTAGTACAGCTGCTAGGAGCAAGCCAATTGTGCTTGCTATTTTGTCAAATGATTTTCTATTCATTTTTTCTTCCAATCTTTCTTCGACTCTCCGGAATATTTAGTGACGAAATTTGGAGGGATTTCGTCGTGATTGAAGATTGGCACGAAGTAGAAGAGGTGTTATCAAAAAAGGTGAGAGGTAGCCCTTTGCGAAAAGGTTGGAGGGCTAGCCCTTAGATGTGGATCACTTACAAGTGAGAAATTTTAAATTATTTGAAACTATTCTGTGTGGCGCGTGCAGTAGCTCTTACCATCTGGGCCAATTTCAAAGTGGCCGCAAGGAACGTTCATCTTGTCGAAAGCGCCGTCACCAAAGTGTGTCCGGTAGGCGAGTGCTAGTAGAACGCGAATATTGGTATCTCCATCAGATTTAATTCCAAAGGCACGAGCCATTCGAGAGACAGTATTTTCAACAACTTTTTCGGTATGTGCAGTTGTGCGAGCAATAGCGGCATTGGAAAGTCCATCGCAAAGGTGCTCCGCCACAAGGTGTTCAAATGGCGTTAGATCGCGCATCAAGATTCTTATATCCAAGAAACCCTCCGATATCTAGGAACGTTCCTATTGTGCACCAAGTTAAGGGCTTGCTCTTAGCCCGCATCGCCCTAAACTTGTGAGATGACCGATATTTTGGCCGAGGTTGCCGACCAAGTTCTAACCATCACGCTCAATCGCCCCGCAAAGAAGAATGCACTAACGCCGGGAATGTATACCGATCTAAATCATCGATTGGCCGAAGCGGCAGGTGACTTCGGTATTCGCGCTGTAGTTATTACTGGCGCCGGCAGTGCCTTCACCGCCGGAAACGACATTATGGATTTCATGAACACCCCACCAAGTGGGGAAGATAGTCCGGTCATGCAATTTCTGGCGACAATTCACAATTTCCCTAAACCATTAATTGCGGCGGTTCACGGAAACGCAGTTGGAATTGGAACCACAATGCTTATGCACTGCGATTTGGTTTACGCCGCTCCTGATTCAAAATTTGCAATGCCCTTTGTTTCACTTGGCTTGGTTCCAGAAGCTGGTTCGAGTTTGATTTTTCCAAAATTGGTCGGACACGTGAAAGCATCCGAGATTTTCCTAACTGGAAGAAATTTTTCAGCTACCGAAGCCTTGGAAATGAAATTAATCAATGGCATCGAAGAGCTACCACTTGCTAAAGCAGTTGAAATGGCAAAGGTAATTGCCGAACAACCGCCAGAGGCTGTTATAAATAGCAAGGCGCTTCTAAAGAGCGCAGATCACGAAGCAATCACAGCGGTCATGCGGGTCGAAGGCGAACTCTTCGGGATGGCGTTGCAGTCAGATGAAGCTGCGACCGCCTTTATGAAATTCTTAGCGAAAAAACAGAAGGGCTAAAAATGTCACTTGCAAATAAGAATATTTTTATTACCGGAGGATCGCGCGGCATCGGCCTTGCAATTGCACTTCGAGCCGCCAAAGATGGCGCCAACATCACTATTGCGGCAAAGAGCGTGGAAGAAAATCCAAAGCTAGGTGGCACTATCTATAGCGCAGCAAAAGAGATTGAAGCAGCGGGTGGAAAAGCGTTACCGATTCAATGCGATATTCGCGATGAAAGCGCAATTGCCGAAGCGGTTGAAAAAGCGGCTACCCAATTTGGTGGCTTAGATATTCTTATAAATAATGCAAGTGCCATCAATTTGACTCCGACAGAGAAGACGCCGGCTAAGCGATTTGATTTGATGTTTGATGTGAATGTTCGCGGAACCTTTCTAACCTCGCAAGCAGTAATCCCGCACTTAAAGAAGAGCGCTTCTGATGGTCGCAACCCACATATTTTGACCTTGTCACCGCCACTTTCCATGAAGCCCAAGTGGTTTAAGAACCATGTTGCGTACACGATGTCTAAATATGGAATGAGTATGTGCGTCCTTGGGATGTCCCAAGAATTCAAACGAGATGGCATTGGCATTAATGCTTTATGGCCGCGAACAGCAATTGATACCGCAGCCCTTCAGATGATTCCTGGAATAGATACCGATTTTTGTCGGACCCCGGAGATTTTGGCTGACGCTGCCTATGTGATTTTAAATCGACCAGCCAAGGAGACGACTGGAAACTTCTTCGTTGACGATGAGGTACTTTCCGTGGAAGGAATAACTGATTTAGAGAAATATTCCGTGAAGCCGGGAACGACAGATTTCTTGCTGGATTTCTTTTTAGATTAAAGAGCTATTACTTCAACTTCTTGGCTCTTGCGGTCCACAAACATTACGTGATGGTTTAGCAGATTATTCCAACCGCTCTGGTTCCAGCCAGTTGAGGCGATGAGAATTCCACGTTCATCTTTTCGGTAGTAAAGCTCGTAATAATCCAGGCCTTCATCGTCGGGAATCTTGTTGTTATTGTGCTCGCAAATAACCACAAGAAAATCCGGTGTCATCATCATTGCGTTAATGCTTGAATATTCAAAGCCCGAGCTGATTGCTTTTACGCCCGCAAGAACCCCGGACTTCAAATCTGTTTTATCGATTTCTGTCAGTAGATAATAGAAGTATCTCTCGCTGTCGGTATCTCCACGCATCTGCGAGAAATACTTTGGATCGATACCAATATCTAAGGATGCGGGGGGCTTTATGCCGCCGTTGTGAATAAATGAGATATCACCGTGAACAAATGGATGGGTATTTCCTTCAGAAACCGAAAGCCCAAGAGTGGCCCAGCGAAGATGTAATAGAGCGGCGTTGCTTTCAATAGTTCTTACTGCTTGAGAATATTTTGAGCTCTCTTTGGCGCGACCTGGTTCGACTAAGAGTTCTGGTGTTGAGTTGCTAGGTGGGGTGGATGCGATACCCCAGCCATCACCGTGTTTTGCTGATAGCGCGGTGAACTCTGCGAAATCTGGTCCCGCAATTTCGGCAATAGTTGTTGAATCATTTGCCACGTAACCCATCAATCGACACATAGTTTTATTTTACTATTTTTGAGTATCGAAGAAGACGTTCTTGGTCTCCGTAAATGAATCAAGTGCATCTGGTCCGAGCTCGCGACCAAGGCCAGATTGCTTGTAGCCGCCAAATGGCGTCCAATAACGAACTGAAGAGTTGGAGTTAACCGAAAGGTTTCCGGCTTCAACACCACGTGAAACGCGGATTGCCTTTCCAATGTCTCGGCTCCAAATTGAACCTGATAGGCCATATTCAGAATCATTTGCAATTCGAATCGCATCTGCCTCATCTTCAAAGGCGATAACCGAAACTACTGGACCAAAAATTTCCTCGCGACAAGCGCGATCATTTGTATCTTTCGGAGCCAATACCGTTGGAGCAAACCAGTAGCCGGGGCCAGAAGGTTTGGTGCCCTGGAAGGCAATCTGCGTCCCATCAGGTACGAACTCCTTTACCCGCTCTAATTGTCCGGCAGAAACAAGTGGTCCCATTTCAGCAGTATCAAGTGATGGATCTTCAACTCTAAAGTTCTTTACAGCAACTTCAAACTTTTCCATGAACTTGTCGTAGGCAGAGCGTTGGATCAGAATTCTTGAGCGAGCGCAGCAATCTTGACCAGCGTTGTCGAAGACCGCACCAGGAGCGCCAGCAGCGGCTAATTCAATATCTGAATCTGCGAAAATAATATTTGCACTCTTGCCACCTAATTCAAGAGTTACGCGCTTTACTTGATCAGCGCAACCTCTCATGATGTGCTTACCAACTGAGGTTGATCCAGTGAATACAATCTTTCTAACTAGGGGATTGGTTACAAATCTTTCACCGACGACGCTTCCTTTACCGGGAATTACATTAAATACTCCATCAGGAATTCCAGCTTCTAGCGCCAATTCACCGAGACGTATTGCAGTCATTGGAGTTAGTTCAGCAGGTTTCAAAACAACAGTGTTTCCAGCAGCTAGCGCAGGTCCAAAGCCCCAACCTGCAATTGGCATTGGGAAATTCCAAGGAACAATAATTCCAATAACTCCGAGAGGTTCTTTAAAAGTAATATCAATTCCATTTGGAACTGGAATCTGGCGGCCAAATAAACGCTCAGGTGCGGCGCTGTAATAATTTAAAACATCGCGGACGTTTCCTGCTTCCCAGCGAGCATTTCCAATGGTGTGACCAGAGTTTAGAACTTCAAGTTGGGCAAGTTCTTCATTGTGTGCATCAACGACCGCTGCAAACTTTCTAAGTATCTTTGCCCGATCACCAGGAGAAACTTGGCGCCAAGTTTCAAAGGCTTTAGCGGCTTTGAGGATGACCTGATCTGTCTGGGCAAGATCGGCAAGTGAAATATCTTTTACAGCTGCCCCAGTTGTCGGGTTAATTATTGTGAATGAACTCATTAATTTACATCCGCTCAAAACTGCGGATTCGCTCCCAATCTGTAACGGCTCGTGAGTAGGCATCTAATTCAGTATCAGCCATATGTGTGTAGTGCTTTTGAACATCTTCACCAAAAGTATCGCGAACCCATGAACTATTTGCCCAAAGATCGCGCGCCTCTTGAAGTGATGTAGGTACTCGGTTTGTATCAAGTGCGTATGCATTGCCTTGGAAGATTGGCTCAAGTTCTAACTTCTTCTCAATTCCATCTAAACCTGCGGCAACCATTCCAGCAACTGCTAGGTATGGATTTACATCGCCACCCGGGACTCGGTTCTCGACTCTAAGTGAGAGTCCTTCTCCAACAAGGCGAAGCGCACATGTTCGATTATCGCGGCCCCACTTAATTGCGGTAGGTGCAAAAGTTCCGGCTTGGTAACGCTTGTAAGAATTAATATTTGGGGCAAAAAGCAGGGTCAATTCACGCATGTGAAGTTGAAGGCCAGCTAAGTAAGAGCGTCCAAGTGCAGACATTCCATCGCCAGCATCTCCGGCCATTACTGCATTTCCCTTTTTATCTCTGAAAGACAGGTGGATGTGGCAAGAGCTTCCCTCTTTTTCGTTGAACTTTGCCATGAAGGTAAGTGAACAACCTTGTTGTGCTGCAATCTCTTTTGCGCCCATTTTATAAATGACGTGGTTGTCGCATGTTGCCAGCGCCTCTTCATAACGAAAGGCAATTTCATGCTGACCTAAATTACATTCACCCTTTGCCGATTCAACAATTAGATCTGCGCCATCCATACCAAGACGAATTGCTCGGAGCAACTTCTCGACCCGAGATGTTCCAATTAGTGAATAGTCAACGTTGTATTGATTCGCAGGAGTTAAATCTTTATAGCCCTTATTCCAAGCTTCTTCGTAGGTGTCATTGAAGACAATGAATTCAAGTTCGGTGCCACAAAGGGCAACCATTCCTGCCTTATCTAGTCGATCAAGTTGTGTTTTTAAAATTGTTCGGGGTGAAACTGAAATTCCATGTTTATGATGATCTACTAAATCAGCCACAACCATGGCAGTTCCATCGTGCCAAGGTAGATAGCGAAGCGTTTCAAAATCTGGTGCCATTCCCATATCGGCATAACCGGTATCCCAGGATGAGATCGCATAACCTTGAATTGTGTTCATCTCAATGTCGGATGCCAGCAAGTAGTTGCAACCCTCGGTGCCGTTCTTAATCGTGTCGGCTATAAAGAATTTTCCGTGGATCCGCTTGCCTTGCAGGCGACCTTGCATATCGGTGGCGCCGACAACAACGGTATCGATCTTGCCGCTCTCAACATCCTTCTTGAGTTGATCAATAGATAGCGCCACGCAAACCCCCCAATGGGTACTCCAAGGTAATTACTTATAGGGATGGAGGCTACTAGTTGGGCAATTTACGCACAATGACCCCATTTTGGTCCTGAGAATTAACTCGATTTCTCATTGAATATCCTTCCAAAAGAGTGAGAGGCACGGCACACTTTTACCAATCTTCTCCACTACTAGAAGGGCAATACGTATCAATGTCGAATACACATTCTGACGACGAGCGCCGATTAGCCGACCTTGGCTATAAACAAGAGCTCACCCGCTCTTGGTCTGGTTTCTCGAACTTCGCAATCTCATTCTCGATCATTTCAATCCTTGCGGGTTGCTTCACAACCTTTGCACAGGCATGGAATTTCGGCGGGCCGTTTGCGATCACAATTGGCTGGCCGCTTATTGCTGGCCTAATTTTGATTATTGGTTTTTGTATGTCAGAACTTGCATCGGCATATCCAACTTCCGGTGGAATTTATTGGTGGGCCGCAAAGCTCGGTGGCGCCAAAGCTGGTTTCTATACTGGCTGGCTAAACCTAATCGGCTTGATCTCAGTTACAGCATCAGTTGGTTACGGCGTAACTTTCTACATCAATACTCTTCTAAGTTTCTATAGCAAGGGCTGGGCTGGCGCATTTGGTGGGGATTACATCAAGCAGCAGTTCGTACTCTTCCTGATTGTTATCACTCTAATCACACTTATCAATCTTTATGGCCATCACCTTCTTGCGGTCATAAATAACATATCTGTTTGGTGGCACGTGTTCGGTAGCGCTGTAGTTGTCGGCATCTTGCTGATTGCACCAAAGCATCACACCGATGCAAGTTTCTTCGTCAAGCATATAAATAACTCAGGCTTTGGCGATAGCAACTACTGGTACTTCATCCTGCCACTTGGCTTCTTGTTGACCCAGTACACAATTACCGGATTCGATGCCTCGGCGCACCTTTCGGAAGAAACCCACAACGCGCACATCACATCTGCTAAGGGAATCTGGAAGTCAATCTTCTACTCTGCCATTGGCGGATATATCCTGTTAATGTCATTCGTTTGGGCGGCAACAAAGTTTGACATGATCAACTCTGCAGATCCAAAGGTCAATCCATTTGGACAGGGAAGCCCAATCGCAATCTTCTACAGCGCCCTTGGTGGCGATGGTGGCCTATTCAAGTTAATTATCTTGATCACCACCTTCGGACAGCTCTTCTGCGTAACCGCTTGCTTAACTTCATGCTCTCGCATGATGTTTGCATTCTCACGCGATGGTGCACTTCCTGGAAGCAAGCACTGGCGCAAGGTTAATAAGGCAGGAACTCCAACAAACGCAGTCATAATGTCTGCAATTCTTGGTGTAGTTCTAACCTTGCCAGCGCTTTATAAGAGTTCAGCTGGGGTGCCAACAGCGTTTTACGCAGTTGTATCTGTTTGCGTTATTTCACTCTACTTGGCCTTCATGATTCCGATCTACCTTCGTTGGAAGGCTGGCGATTCATTTAAGGCTGGTGCTTGGACCCTAGGTTCTAAGTACAAGTGGATGAACCTAATTGCAGTGGCAGAAATTGTGATCATCTCGATCTACTTCATTATGCCGCTCTATCCATCAGCTGTGCCATTTAGAAAGGGCTTCAGTTGGACATCTATGAACTACGCACCTCTTGTTACTGGTGGCGCACTGATTCTTCTTTGGATCTGGTGGCATCTATCAGTTAAGAAGTGGTTCAAGGGACCAATCAAAAACGTATAACTAGAACCAATGGAATAGGGGTCACAATATGTGGCCCCTATTATTATTTAGTTATTGAATGACCCCATTTTTGAATGATTGGCTTCCAAATATCAATTAGATCTGATTCAACATCTCGCACTTCGGACTCGACGCTACTTTTACCGGATTCTATGAATGCGTTATCGGCGTTTTCTTCCCAAATCTTTATGATTGAGGCATCAATCTCTGGGTGGAATTGCACTCCATAAGAATTTGATCCCATTCGATAGATTTGATTCTCGCATAGAGGACTACTGGCTAATTTTGTTGCGCCCTCAGGCAACTTTGTGACCTTATCTTCATGCCATTGAGCTGCTGGCGAACCCGATTTGAAATCAAAAATTGGATCAGAAATTTCATTTCGCTCTATTCCGTAAATGCCGATCTCAGACTCTGGAGCTCTTTCGACAATTCCGCCATTTGCGGCGGCAAGTAGTTGGGCGCCTAAGCAAATTGCAAAAACTGGAATATCTTTTTCAACGGCATCCTTTAGAAGCGCACGTTCATTAGGTAACCATGGCGCAACGTGATCATCGTTTGCACCCATGTGACCTCCGAGTGGCATTAACCCAACAACGTTTTCTGGCACTGTTGATGGAACGCTCTCGCCTTTATATGCCCGAATGATTTCGATTTCAAAACCAATTTCCATTAACCATCTTCCCGCTAAATGTGGCGGGTCAGTCGGGTCATTTTGTATCGCAAGAATAATTTTCTTGATTTCAGAAATCATTGGTGAATTCTGCCTCTTTTTGAACTTTTTTCAAAAAAAGTCCAAAAGAAACACGCTTAGAATTTTGATTTGATGCAAAAAAATACGCCTTCTGCTACCTTGGCTCTAACAGAAAAGGATTTCGTTTTAAAATGACCTGAACTCTAGAACCACAGACATTCCGCAAGACCCCTATTTCTTCAAGCCCAATCGCTCCTGAAAAAGTTGCAGCGTTGATGGCTAAAGAGTGGGAGTTGTTCACTAAATTTACAAAGGCCTCAGGAGCCGAGAGCGACCTGGCAAAAGAAACCTCCCCGATGGGCGTAACCTCAAGTTTCCAATACTGGGATCCATATCCAATTGCGATTGCCTCAGCCAAGGGCGCTTACATGACCGACGTTGATGGTCGTAAGTTGCTCGACCTTTCAATGGGCTTTGGTGCCATGCTCGCCGGCCACTTAAATCCAGAAGTAGTTTCAGAGGTAAAGAAGTCGTTGGAAGAGGGAATGCTCTTCGTTACCCCTTCACCAATTTCGCGCGATGCTGCGAGCAGATTATGCAAGCGTTTTGGGATTGAGCAGATTCGTTTTGCTAACTCTGGTACAGAGGCAACGATGTACGCCGTTCGAACCGCAAAGGCTTTTACTGGCAAGAATGCCATGGTTAAGTTAGAGGGCGGCTACCACGGTAGCTATGACCCAATGACAGTATCGGCTAAGCCGGATTTGAAATTGGCTGGAGATCCAGAGACTCCTAATGCAGTCGTTCAAGCAGGAACCTCCCCAGGTATTGTGTTCGTAGTTCCCTTCAATAATCTTGCAGCGCTTGAGAAAGTATTTGCTGAAAATCACGAATCGATTGCCTGCTTCATCCTCGAACCAGTCCTAGAAAATCTTGGAATCGTTCTACCTGATGCTGGATATTTACAATCAGTTCGCGACCTTTGCGACAAATACAAGATCGTATTAATTTTTGATGAAGTTAAGACTGGCCTCACCGCCGGGCCACAAGGTGCGGCTCATCGCATCGGCGTTCAGCCCGATTTGATTTGTTTGGCTAAATCAATTGGTGGCGGCCTTCCACTTGCAGCATTTGGTGGCAAGAAGAAGTTCATGGATGCGATTACTGATAACCGGATGCCACACTTTGGAACCTTTAACGGTAATCCACTAGCAATGGCTGGCGTTCGCGCCATGGATAAAGTTTGTACTCCAGAAGCTCTCGCAAAAGCAGAAGCGCTTAATGTGCAAGCCCTTACTCGCATTAGTGAAATCATTGATGAGTATGAACTTCCAGCCCACACGGTTGGTTTTGGTGTTAAGGGATGTATTACTTGGTCTGTTGATCCAGTTCGCAATTACCGTGATTACAAAGCAACAAACTTTGAAATTGCAGAGTTGTCATGGCTCTGGTCGTTAAACCGCGGAATCATTACGCCTCCGGGGTTAGATGAACAATGGTTGATTTCACTTGCGCATACGCAGACGGAGATCGATCTATTGGTTGAGGACTTCAGAGAGCTAGCAATAGCCCTTCGTTCTTAATTATTCTAGAGAGATTAACTCTAGATATTGCTCGCCCCATAGATCTTCATCGCCATCTGGCAATAGAAGAACGCGATCTGGCTTTAGCGCCTGCACGGCGCCAACATCGTGGCTTACAAGTACGACTGCGCCTTGATATTCACCAAGGGCGGCCAAGATTTCCTCGCGCGATGCGGGATCAAGGTTGTTTGTTGGTTCATCTAGTAGCAATAGGTTTGCCGAGCCAACAACCAAAGTAGCCAGAGCTAGGCGAGTACGTTCACCACCACTTAGAACCTTTACAAACTTCTGCACATCATCACCTGAAAAAAGGAATGAACCAAGAACCTGGCGCGCTTGTTGTTCGCCAATATTTTCACCTGATGAAAGCATATTTTCAAGAACGGTACGCTCGAAGTCGAGTGATTCGTGTTCCTG